>JAQBWV010000432.1 GCA_027624335.1 Planctomycetota bacterium | reverse complement strand
TCTTCCTGAAACAGCCGACCGATTTCATTTGAACGTCGAGTTGCCAATTCCGTTCGATGGCTGGGGAAATATGGAAGTTGACCTGCTCGATTCAAGAAGTCGTCTGGTTGTTGAACTCGACGGCAGTCAGCACCTCGACAGCGCCGACGCATATCGCCGCGACCGCCGCAAGGACGCCCAGCTTCAGGAGCACGGCTACTTCGTGTTGCGGTTTCTGGCAGAAGACGTCGGCAAGCAGCTTGACGAAGTGCTGGATGCGATCCTCCGAGTCCTTGCGATGCGTGACAGAGAATCACCGGATTGAAACTGTCCTGCTCCCGTAGCCATGTCGTCGCTGGGCGGAGCTGAGTTCTGGCTATTGGTTCTCACATTGATTGATGCGATTCTCCAGCTCGGCCAGTGTCGAGAGGATTTTGTCAAAACTCACTGGTTCCGTCAGGTACATGTCCTGCATCGCCTGATAGTCGCGACGAAGTTCCGGCTGACGCTCGTCCGGAGGAACAAGGCGAAACGTACCTGGAATTGCCAGATCGTAATTGGCCCACGAGCTGCCGAAGAAACGACTTTTCCACGCAACGACTCGACTACGAAGGTCGTGCTGGTCGACAGCCATCTGTGCCGCCGGATGTACTGCCAGCGACGCAGTGTCGGCATAGTGTCGTGACAATCTATCCGGCGTCGGCTTCCCGGCAGGGCGGTGGTATTCCATGTGGAGAATCGTTGCCTTTTCCCAGAAGCTGCGTTCGATCTCCAGAGCCACCACGTCGCATCGCCAGTCAGGAAATGCTGAAGGCAGGACGTCGGCCAGCCACGGTCGAATCGAGTGATGACCGGTCGGCTGCTGATCTGTGAGGGATCCGAATTCCAGTTTGACCGAACGCTTGAGGTACTCGAACCCATTCGGCTGCGACGACGGATAGTGAAACAACAGGACCGGCGAATGTGTGTGACGATCTGTCAGGAATTCGAACCATGGTCGTTCGTGCTCGCCGAGAATGGCCTCAACAGTGGCTTCAAGCACAGGTTCGATCTGGTCTCGCACGGCATTTCCGCAAACCGCTTCGGCACTGGCCATCCACTTATTTGCTTGAGTGCGGCTTGTGCCAGCCTCAGGGAGTCCGAGAAACTCGGGCGACACTGAGAGGTCGATGTCTTCGGAGAATCGCTCGATCACGCCGAAGACCTTTGATAGCGAGGTACCGCCCTTGAACACGAGGCTGGACCCGATCTCTGACTCGAACAGGATGCCAAGCAGCCAGCAGACCCAGAAGTCCTTTTCCATCACCACAGGGGACAGGTTTCTTTGCAGTGCAGCCTGCTCGATATAGAGCTGCCGTTCCTCCGGCGCGAGTTTGAAGAATTCCAGCCTCATGACTCATCTCCGGCAAGTTCCCGGAAGATCGTGTGCATCCACACCGGAGCCAGCCGGATATCCTTAAGAAGTTCCCGTCGCTTGTCCGCTGGCAGCGTTCGCTTCAGGTGATCGATTCGTTCCGGCGTGATGTGATCTTTGCCGAGTTCCCGAAGTGCCTGAATCAGGAGCCCGCTGAGACGCCCGGCTGCCGCCATATTTCGAGCGGTTGTCTGTCGCAGCTGGATCGTAGTGCTGCCAATTTTCACGGTCCTCGCCGGCCCGTCTGTGAGAAACACAGCCTTGGCTGGGACTTGTTCGGAGAGTCCCAGGGCGTTCGCGGCATACGCCCCTGCGGGTTGCAGCCGCGTACAGTCACGACCAGCCAAAGCCCGTGCCACGATTTCTGCGGTTGGCCGAAGTGGCCCGAGGACGGGATGCTCTTTCGGATAGTCGTACAGTCCGCGCGCAAGCCGCCGAATGACGCCAGAGCGGGTGAGTCTGTGCAGCGTTGTGTCGATCGCCTCGCGGCTGCCGAGATTCAGAAAGTCTGAAGGGACAAAGACTGCCCCTCGACCTCGCTTGCGAATGGCTGCAAGTATCCTGGATTCTACCGATTGCGATGTTTCAGTGTCGCTGCCCATGTAAGAAAAACTACACCACTTTTCTTACAGCGTCAAGCTTGAACCAAGAGGCCGTAAGGTCAAAAAATACTCGAACGCCGTCGCAGGCACGAGAGTTCCGCGATTTCGGTACGTCACTTTTCGAAAATGGCCACAGTCATGATCGCATGACGTTGGTCATGTGAAAGATGGCACCATTTTTTCAGCAGCGATTCCAAATCAGCGTCAATTGATGTCAGTTCAGGCCAAGTAGCGTCGGTGTCATCCTGACAGTTTCCTGCCAAGCAATCGGCTTCGTACATAACCTCTTGTGTCACAACGCGGTTCGGTGATTCGGAGGCCGGGTTCGATTCCCGCCGCCTCATAGCAACAGTTGGGCCATCGGTTCAAAACCTTGCAAGCCGGCTCGGAAAAGTTCAATAGACGTCCTGTCGCCCCGACCTCCGAAGCCTTGTCAGAATTACCCTCTGACAAGGCTTTTTTCGTAGGTTTCGTGCTGTTTTTGCGTCCAGAACCACCGCCTCGCTTCACTCCGAAATTTCCTGCCAGAATGTCAGGAAATGGACCAGAATGCACGTTCGAGGCACCAACAAGGGGAAGCAGAGGCGGAAGCGCTCCGAGCGTTCCTGTAGCTCGCATCGCGTCGCGCGTCTCATCGGACGGACGATGCGGCGACAACTTCGGTAACTCATGCAATGCGCCGCGGACGTTAAGCATTCGCGCGTCCGTGTAGGTGGCCATCGTCAATCGGATATCTGAATGCCGCATGATCTCCTGAGCGGTACGCGGGGCAACTCCGGCATTGTTCAACATCGTGGCCAGTGTCATTCGCATGGCGTGAACATCGACGACTCGCCCACGGTCTTCCGTCTTCGGGATGCCCGCTGCGGCGAGGCCTCGATTCAAAGCCCGGAGCAAACTGGCAGGCACTGAGAACAATGGCAGGTTGCTGAACTCTGTATCCGATCCACTGAAGCCTTCCCGCTTCTCTGCAATCCATACCCGCAGTTCAACGGCAAGATCGGCCCGCAGCGGAATCTCTGAACCCTGCCCGTTCCTTTCATCACCAGCGGCCAGCACACCGAACGGCGTCAGCGCGCCGAGAATCAGCGGCTGCGTGAGGAAGCCGAGATGCTGCAGCAGGCCGGCGAGTACAACCCCTTCACCGATCCCGCGAAGGTCGATCAGTATGCGGCGATGGCTCGGGCGGAAGGGGTGAGTCTGCCGGTCGCTCAGCGGCTCTTAAACATTTTTGCAGGCCAGCGGACCCCGTCGGTAAGTTCGCTGGGACGCAGGTCGCAGGCGGCCCAAGCGAAGGCCGCGGCGGTGGTGGAAGTGCTCGACGAGGCGACCCGGCCGCCGGTCGTCGAAGCCACATTCGACGAGTTCTTTGCCGGTCAGCAGCCGATTCTGATGGGCGTGGAACCGGCCAGTTTCTGCTGGATCACCGGTGACGTCGCCGCGAATCGCGAAGGAGTCACGTGGGCCGCGCACTTCGATCTCTTTGCGAACCTCGAGCACGCCGTGACCATGTTCGAACTGCCCG
>JAQBWV010000102.1 GCA_027624335.1 Planctomycetota bacterium | reverse complement strand
CACTGCATAACGCAGTGGCCTTTTTCGATGGTGTCGTCAGCCTGGGCAGGCGACTCGCGCAACGGGATGGTCGCGGTCTCAGCTCACGATCTTCTCACTTTCGCGCGAAGAGTCACCAACCGACTGTGGCAGATGGCGTCATGCTTCGCGTGATTGTCCAGATCGTATGTGTAGCCTTCGGCCTTCGACTGGGCGTTGAAGTCGACGTGCCGACCATGCCTGATGCCCAGTCCGCCGCCGCAGGCGAGGGTGAGCGGCAGGTTCGCGCTGCCGTGGCTGTGGCCAAATGCCATGCCGCTGCCGTAGAGGGCCATCGTCGAGTCGAGCAACGGGCCGTCCGCATCCAGTTCGCAAATCTCTGCGCTCTCCAGTCCACTGTGTTGCAATTCGTCAAGCAATCCAGGACGGCAACGCAGAGAACCAGAGAGCGCAGAGATATTCCTGAGCGTCCACCGCTGGTTCACCTGGCTTCAATCACCAGCTCCGGGCGGGCATTGCGAAGCTGTTCGATACCGGCGGGAGTCACCTTTTTCAGGCCGCTGAGCGACAGCTTCTTCAGCGACTTCGAAGCCGCCAGCGATAGCAGACCTGAGTCGGTGATCTGCGCGCTGCCGATCTTGAACTCTTCCAGCTTCGGCATCTTAGCCACCAGCGGCATCGAATCGTCCGTCACCGTCGGGGCATACGAAACGTCGAGCCTACGGAGCGTGGCGATCCTCGTTGCATGGGCGAGTCCAACGGGATCCGCCTGGCGATCAAGCAGGGCGAGGTCCTCAAGCGGCAGCTTTGTCAACGCGGCGACAGCCTCACCCGAACTTGACTTCTCGGCACTTCCGATGCCGCAGCGCAACAGTTGCGTCAGGGCTGACAGGGCGGCAGATCCCTCATCGGTGAAATGGGTATGTGCAAACCACAATCGGTCGGAAATCGGAACCTGCGAGATCGCCTTGAGGCCGGCGTCGTTGAGTGGTGTGAAATGAAAATTGACACTCTCCAGTTTTCGCAGGGCCTTCAGATGGGTGAAGCCCGTGCCGTTGCATTGGGTCGACGCCAGACCCAGCTTTCTCAGCTCGATCAGGCCGCCGAGGTGCTTCAGGGCGTCGTCAGTCACGGGGGTTAATGTCAGATTGAGTTCTCTCAGACCAGTGAGAGCCGCGATGTGCTGCAAGCCCGCGCCTTGAATGGCGCAGTTGGCCA
Organism: Planctomycetota bacterium; assembly: GCA_027624335.1. Lineage (GTDB taxonomy): Bacteria > Planctomycetota > Planctomycetia > Planctomycetales > Planctomycetaceae > JABMPE01. The sequence continues at coordinate 21,252 of JAQBWV010000102.1, read as the reverse complement.
GATCGAGTCTCCGCAGAGTCGTGAGGCCCGAGAGTCGCTGCAGCCATTCGTCGGTGACGCGTTCGTTGCGTCCGCCTTTGCCCTTGAGTGGATTGTTTCCGTTATAGAGGTCGATCGCCGACGGTACGTCGAAGATGTAGGTACCGACGTCGCCGGTCGCCAGATAGAGCCACTGCGGGCCACTCGGTGTGCAGATCAGCTTGCCGCCGATGTCATCAATCTCGGCCTGCAGCGCGAGCGTGTCGCGACGCACTTTCGCCGCGCGTTCAATCTCCGGCAGCAAGGCCGCGAGTTTACCTCGCAGATTCTCGTCAGACACCTGCGCGATGAACGCGGAGCGATCAGTCGCTGCCTCGCTTGAGAGGATCTGAACCAGAAGCGCTTGGTCTGCAGGAGTCGTCGCCAGTAGTGCGAGCACGCCGTCGAGATACTGCTTCACCCTGGGATCGAGCTGCTTGAACCCTGCAGCCGACGGTGCCTGTCCCATCGCACGCCGCATGGCGTTGTGAACCAGATACTTGCCGTGGCTATGCGTCAAGTGAATGGCGTCGCGATACAGGTCTTCGAGTTTCTCAATAGGTGCCTGCCTGGCGGCGATGTCCTCGGCGATCTTCGCCAGGAGGTTCTGTGCAAACGTCTGACGCAGCTCGCGCTCGGGATGCAGCCGTCGCAACTCGGCAACCAACGCGCGGATGTAGCCCGGACTGTGCGCCATCTCTTCCGCTGGTGCGTAGCTCGCAAATTCATCCTCTCGCTGAGCATGAAAGGCCCAGCCCGAATGTATGACGAACACCGCGTCGGGTTGCAGTTTCATCCACGCCGAAATCGTCTCGACGTCCTGCGCCAACGTTGAGCCGTAGTGGGGTTGCACGGAGACAAAATCATATTGCTTGTCGCGCAAGGCGGTCGGCCACACGGTCGATTGTTTCACACACGGATTATCTGGATTGGCATAGATGAACGGCAGGTTGACTCCACAATCGACGTGCCACTGTACATCACCCGACAACAGTGGCGGCACGGTGTCCCACGTCAGCGAATTACCGATTAAGTAACAACGAGACGAGGCCGGCTCGTCCGCCATCACCGCGACGCCTGTTGTCATGACCAGGAATGGAATCAGAAGCCAGGTTTTCCGGAGCTGCTGCATCGTGTTTCTTTCGTTGGAGTCACGTGTTGCTCAAAAGCAATAATCGACGGTTCGACCCCACGGGACAGGAACAAGTCGGAACCGAGCAGCGCGATCACGAGCAGTATAATGCTGCCGGCGCTGGCGTCGTAGTCGCAGTTGGCTTCGTGCAGGGTTTTCGCGTGGCGAAGGCGCGCACGCGTTCCGGCGAAAGTCTGCGTTCTTTCACGCCATCGGGCATGGAAAAGGCCTCGATCAGCGAGTCTCTTCAGCGAATCTTCAGGCTCGCGACGGCGACGAGGGCGAGCACTGCCGACCCGATCCAGAACCGCACGACGATCTTGATCTCGTGATGGCCCTTGAACAGGTAGTGGTTGTGCAACGGGCTGCACGCGATGAGTCGGCTGCCGGTCAGCTTGAACCATCCCACCTGAGCGATCACGCTCAGCGTTTCGATGACAAATACGCCTCCGACGAGTACCAGCAGGATTTCCTGGCGGCAGGCCAGTGCGCCGAGCCCCAGCAGCGCGCCCATCGGCAGCGATCCGGCGTCGCCCATGAAGACCTGGGCGGGATAACAGTTGAACCAGAGAAAGCCCAGCATCGCTCCAACCATCGCGCCCATGACGACGCTCAGTTCGCCGCAACCGGCGATGTGGGGAATTGCCAGGTAGTCAGCCATGGCTTTATGGCCAGCGAGATAGGTCAACGCGGTAAAAGCTCCACCGGCAAAGACCATGCATCCGCTGGCCAGTCCGTCGAGACCGTCGGTCAGGTTGACTCCATTGGAGCTTCCGACCAGCACGAACATCGCCCACAGAATGAAACCGGCTCCGAGATACCACGACGCGCTGCCAATCGGAAACACAACCGTTACTCCCAACGGGCGATCCTTCAATGTGAAATACATGGCCACTGCAAACAGACATCCCAGCACGAGCTGGATCGCCAGCTTCTGTCGGACCGTCAAACCGTTCCGGCTGGTACTGAGTTTGATCCAGTCGTCCCAGGCTCCCAGCGAGCAGAAGGCAGTGACAACGCCGATCCCGCACAGCGTGTAGGGACTGCTGAGGTCTCCGCACAGGAACGAAGCGATCACGATCGCCGCGCAAACGAAAACCCCACCCATCGTCGGCGTCGACTGTTTGTCGGCATGGAGTTCGTTCAGCCGCTCAGACGCACTGACAATGCGTTCCTGAAACCGGCTCTTCAGCCAGTTAATGACTAGCGGCCCCAGAAGTAGCGCGAGTAAAAACGAAAGCACGCTGGACAGCGCGATTCTGGCCGTAAGAGCCACGTGCGAATCGCCTGACGAAAGGATCTCGAACTGCCGTCGCAGCGGTTCAAAGTGATGGAGTAGCCAGATAAGCATGGAAAAGATTCAGTGTGGAGTGAGGGGTGAGGAATGAGGGGCAGATCTGAAACGGTCATTTTACCCCTCGTCCCTCAGCACTCGTCTCGTCCCTTCAAAAAAACACCGGGCGCTGAGGGGAGCCTCAGCGCCCGGGTTTGAGATCCACTGCAGAGCCGTTTTCGGAGCCGATCGGACCCAGTTGATCGACTGATTCCGAAAACCCTTTGCTCACTTCCGGCAGCACCGGTCGCTGCGTAGAGATTCCCGCAAATCCGTTGCAGGCAGTGGAACTCGAAGCTTCATTCTGTTCGCACAGATGTCTCCTGATAACGGGTGTCAGTCGTCATGTTCCTGGCGGTCTGCGAAGTGGCTGAACGTGACTCCAGCCACTCGACGACGCGTTCCATGTGGGTAGCGCGTGAGCCCTTGATCAGAATCACGTCGCCGTCGGCCAATACCGAATTGAGTGTTGAACATAGCGTGACGAGTTTGACGTGAGCCGTTGCTCGATCAGGATCGAAGCCAGCTTCAACAGCTCCGGCGACGACGTCTCCGGCGAACCGGCCAAAGGCAAGCACGTGGTCAATGCCTGACGCGGCGGCACTGACTCCGATGTCGTGGTGGCAAGTTCCAGAGTGCTCACCCAGCAGCAACATGTCTCCGGTGATCAGGATCCGTTTACCACGTGTCACTCGACCGGCCAGCACAGCGATCGCCGCCTGCATGGCTTCCGGACTGGAGTTGTAACAGTCGTCGATAATCGTGCACGTTGAGAGCTGACGGATCTCGCATCGACCGGCGACAGGGACGAAGTTCCGCAGCCCGTGCTGAATTTCTTCGTCGCTCATGCCGAAGTGACGAGCCATCGCAACGCAAAACAGAACCGAGCGTGCAAAATGACGGCCAGCGGCGGTAACCTCGAAGTCCGTTCCGTCGATGGTGACCAGCAGCTGCTCGCCGGACTGCACAATATCAGTGGCGATCAGCTCGTTGCCGGTTTCCCGATCAGTGCCTGTCCCGACATTTGTCACTTTGCACGTCGCTCGACTGGCAAGTGTGCCTGCACTTTCCTCGTCACCGCACAGCAGCAGCAAGCCTCTGCCGGGGATGGCTTCGGCGAGTTCGCCTTTAGCACGAACAACGGCTTTGTAGCCACCGAACTGCGCGGCATGCGCGAATCCGGTCCCCGTAATGATTCCTGAATCCGGTCGGGCGATCTCAGCCAGTCGGCGGATCTCTCCGCACGCTGAAGCACCTAGTTCAACAATCGCAATCTCGTGATGCAGTCCGAGTTGCAGCAGCGTCAGCGGAACTCCAATCTGATTATTGAAGTTCTTCGAGCTGCGCAACGTTTCGAACTTTCCTGACAGCACCGCGTGTAACATCTCCCGCGTGGTGGTCTTGCCAAAACTTCCAGTGACGCCAATGACGTGGACCGGCCATCGACTCCGATTCCAGGCAGCGAGATCGGCCAGTGCCTGCAGCGGGTTGTCGACTTCGACGACCGTTCCGCAGAATGCGACTCCGGCCTGGTTGGACCATGCCGAACTGACAACGCAGGCGACCGCTCCGTTATCGATGGCGGACTCAACGAATGAGTGGCCGTCGTGAGTGTCGCCGTGCAGCGCCCAGTAGAGACAATCGGACGTCACGTCGCGGGAATCAGTCACGATGCGCAGAGGGCGATCGCCAGGCCCGTCGTCTCTGACAAGCTTGCCTCCCGTAGCCGCCACGATTTCGTCCAGTGAGAATTCCATAGTGATCTCAGACAGCAGTTATTCAGATGCTCTGGCCATGAGCTGGTGAGAAACCGACACGTGTCGTTGCCCGTCCAGCAGTCTTCTAACGACGACCCGATCGTCGAACGGCAATCGATCCTCACCCACAATCTGTACCGTTTCGTGGCCTTTGCCGGCGATCAGAACGCAGTCACCAGGTTGTGCCTGGGACAGCGCGAACTCGATCGCCCTCTCCCGGTCTGATTCCAGATGAAAGTTCGCGAAGCCAGGCGGGAAGCCGGACACGAGGCCCTCAATGATTCCCTGCGGTTCTTCGGTTCGAGGGTTGTCGCTGGTCACGATCGCGAAATCCGCGTGTGAGGCGGCTTCCCCGAGCAGTGGGCGTTTTGTTCCGTCTCGATCGCCTCCGGCTCCGAAGACACATAGGACTCGTCCCGAGGTGACCGATTGCAGACTGTGGATCACTCGTCGTAACGCATCGTCGGTGTGCGCGTAGTCGACGAAAATGGAGAATGGCTGTCCGCAGCTGATCGGTTCGAGGCGCCCTGGCACGCAGGTCAGTTGCTCAAAACCGCGACGAATTTCGTCAAGCGTGACGCCCATGTGCATGGCGGCGCCAGCGGCTCCCAGACTGTTCGACACGTTATGCCGACCGGGCAGAGCGATCGACACTTCGACGTCGCCACCAGCAGTCGTTCCAGTTCCTGCATCGCCGGTTCGGGAAACGCACAGCCTGAAGCGACTGCCCAGGGCTGTCTCTTCGATAAGCTCGGCGCGCACGTCCGCGTCGCGTTCGATTGAGAACGTCACAACCTGACGACCCGCAACAGCAGCCAGGTCAACCAGACGAGAGCTGCCTGGGTCGTCGATATTGATCGCGACAATGCCTTCTGGCGACACGTAGTTCAAGATCTGTGACTTGGCAGCGAGGTACGTTTCGAAGTCGGTGTGATAGTCGAAGTGGTCCTGCGTCACGTTGGTGATAATCGCAGCGGCCAACGGAGTACCGGCCACACGGTCCTGCGAAAGCGCGTGACTGGAGAGTTCGATGGCGGCGTGTCGGCAGTCGTTTTCGACCATCCTGCGGAACCAACGAAATACGTTTCCCGCATCGGGGGTCGTCAGGCTGGCATGGGCAGCGACGCGTCCATCGTGGTACTCGATCGTGCCGAGCAGTCCACAGGGTCGGTTGGAACCGTTCAGAATCGAACGCAGCATCCAGGTCGTGGTCGTTTTGCCGTTGGTTCCTGTGACACCGACGATCTTCAGTCTCGATGTCGGAGTACCGCAGACGGCGTTGCTGATGCGAGCGTAATCCGCTCGAACATTCCTGACGACACACTGTGGTGCGGAGATGTTGGGGAGCGGTCGGTCAGTGAGAATTGCGGCGCACCCTCGCTTGACAGCGTCGACAGCGAACTGGCGACCATCGAATTTTGTGCCACAAATGGCTGCAAAAACGGCATCGCCGCTGACGTTGCGGCTGTCGTCGGTCGCGTCGTTGACGATCACGTCGCCGCACCCGACAAAGCTGGCGTTTGGCAGAAGCCGTCGCAAACTGACGGAGCTTGGCAGATCGGGCAGCGAGAACGGCATTCTGTCGGACCTCCCTGTCCGTTATTTTTCGAGCGACGATCCTTGTCGCGCTACGCTGGTTCTGCGATCGATTCCGTGCGAACTCATCAATTGATGAGCGCCGGACATTCCGTTTTCGGCAAGCGGACGCAGAGACATGTGATCGTCGGATCGGGATTCTGTGGATTTGGCGGTGTGGGTCAAGATGAGATCAGCGTCGTCGCGGATGGGGTGATCCTCAAATACTTAACTGAGTGGCGTAGCCGTTCGCCGATTCAGACAGCCGTTTCGAAAAGCCGGCACGACTGGTTAGAATCCGAACCTTACCATTGCCGCTGAATGGAAATCCGCACGTACGAAATACTGTATGGCAGCCAACGAACTTCCCGACTGGTACGCAAACACGACCGACTTCGCTCCGGCGAGAACTTCGGATCGTGCTAAGACGTACCGATCCGGATCGGCTCACACGACGATCATTGTCGATCGGGGGCGCGGTACACCGGCGAAACGACGACGAACATCATCAGAACCAGCTGAGCCACATGTCATGCGGCAGGTGATAGAAGCGCTGGCCTGTCTCGCGGTGGCGGTGATCGTTTTTCGGGCGTTCCTGCTGGAAGGCTACATTATCTCGACGGGCTCGATGGCACCGGCGCTGCTGGGGTATCACAAGCAAGTCGAATGTCCTGACTGTGGATTTCAGTTTGCATTCGGAGTCGCGTTTGATCGGACGGAGCAGACGCCGTCGCTGCGGGAGTCAGCGCACCTGGCGACCTGTCCAAACTGCGGGCAGTCGGCAATTAATGTTGCGGGCGTGCCTCGGAACGACGGCGATCAATTGCTCGTTTACAAGTATGCTTATCTGTTCGGAGATCCCCGTCGTTGGGAAGTTGTCGTATTTCTGAATCCGAACAACCCGAATCAGGCGTACGTGAAACGTGTGGCAGGGCTTCCGGGAGAGACAATTCACGTACGCGACGGCGACGTCTATATCAACGGACAGATTCAACAGAAGACGATGGCCGAGCAGCGAGCCATTCGGATTCCCGTTTTCGATCAGGATTATCAGGCTCAGTATTCGACCTGGATCCCACACTGGCTCACTGATGCCAACTGGACCCGACAGGACACCGGATTCACGTACCGCGATGTGTTGAACAGTCAGCGGCACTCTAACCCAGGTGGCGGCAACTCCACTCACAGAATGTCGGAGCCAGGCGACGTGCCGGACACCAGGTCCGCGGCCTGGGTCCGTTATTACCACTGGCCAAGACTGTCGGCTTACAACTTCGCTGGTCAGTCCGGCGAGGCACAGCCAATTCGTCCCGATGTGATCACGGACCAGTATGGCTACAACCAGTTGTCGAGAGTTGCCGAGCGATACCGAGTTCATGATCTCGCGCTTCACACTCGGCTGGAGTTCGGTGAGCAAGCCGTTGATGTCGAGTCCGAACCCAGGCGGGTTACCAGCGTTCCGGCCTGCGGCGAATTCGTTGTCCGACTGACCTGTCGGCAGAAACAGGTTGTCTGCCGACTCGATGCAGACGCGAAGATGCTCGACCTGTGGATCGTGGATTCGAGTTCTCGCGAAGTGGATCAGGTTCTGTCAGGCGAACACCGACCGAATGCAACGGTGCCGCTGCAGGACGACTGGTTCCAGCACGAACTCGAGTTTGAACTGTCGACATTCGATCGTCGGGCCATCGTTGCGGTCAACGGTGCGGAACTGCTGGTGGTGCCGCTGGACGATGAACTTCGCGACGTTCCGGCGGGAAGCTGGTCTGAGAAACCGGAGGGCGATCTGTCAAAGATCACGATCGCCGGATACTCGTCCGACTCACATCTTCAAGCTGCTGAAAATCGCCATATTCACGCGAAACAGGAAGTCCAGCAGACCGCCGCGTGGACTCGTGACGAGCCAACGCGGACGGCATCTCTCGATCCGCAGCTAAAGGCTGACGGTCCCGAAGCTGACACGTCGACAGCTGAGACCATGAGTCCGGTCGCGTTTGGTGCGCGGCGAGGTTCGGTCAGTGTTCGATCGGTGACGCTTTTTCGGGATGTGCATTACACGACGGAAAACCATCGGCACGCGACCGAACGACCACTGACGCTGGGCGACGATGAATTTTTCTTCCTGGGAGACAATAGTCCGGTGTCACTCGACAGTCGCGGCTGGGATGATCCTGTCGTGCCTCGGCGGTTACTGGTGGGCCGGCCACTTTTCGTTCACCTGCCTTCGCGACCGGGACGCATCAGGATCGGCAGCTCGGTGAAGTATATTCGGGTCCCGGATTTTTCGAAGATCCGGTGCATCAGGTAGCCTCCCACGAAACCAACGGGGCGGTTACTGAGTAGTTGCCACCTGTCTCAAAACACGAGCACGCCTTCGCGACAACGTCTATAACACCTTGAAATCACGGTCGGCGAGTCCGGCGTCCAACGTGGCGTCCTTGCAGGCATGACCAGTCAGATAGAAGCAGCATGGCAAAATCAAAAGACAATCCATCGCGAAGAGTCGACTCGAAGAAGAGCGATACTCAGGAAGCGTCAGCACAGAAGTCGGGTGACGATCCGAAGAACTCATCCGGCGAGTCATCCAAAGACAAACAGCCCGTCAAACAGGACAGCACTCGCGAGACCGTTGAGTCGATCGTGGTTGCGTTCGTGCTGGCATTTCTGTTTCGCGGATTCGAGGCGGAAGCCTTCGTGATTCCGACAGGGTCGATGGCTCCGACGTTGTACGGTCGCCACAAGGAATCCGACTGCAAACAATGCGGGTTCCACATCCTGATCGGAGCCAGCGACGAGATCGACGACGAATCTGGATTCTACAGCCCGAACAAACGCATCGAGACGGCGATCTGTCCGAACTGCCGGTTCGAGAACGATGTTCGTGACGCTCCGGTGTTCAAAGGGGATCGGATTCTGGTCAATAAGTTTCCCTACGAATTCAGCGACCCTCAGCGATGGGATGTGCCGGTTTTCAAGTACCCGGAAAAACCGACGACAAACTACATCAAACGACTGGTTGGATTGCCCAACGAAACCCTGGTCATCAAGCGAGGCAATGTTTATCGCGTGGAAGAGGACCGCACCCGGACCGTCCTGCGAAAGACACCATCCAAACAGAAGGACATTCAGATTCCGGTCTTCGACAACAACTTTCGAGAGACCGCTCTGCACGAGAAAGGATGGCCCAAACGCTGGGCGGCGGTTGAGCGTGCTGCGAGCGCATCTTCAGTTGCGGATAAGAAGGACCAACTGGGACTCGGCCCGGTCGCTGGTTGGACGGAAACAGCTGGAAGCTGGCAGGAGGAAGCTGGCCATGGTTCGTTCGCGATCGAGAAAGGTCGCGCGACGGGAGACTCGCTCCAGTGGCTGCGTTATCGGCACATCATTCCGAGCAGTGATGACTGGGCCGCCGCAGCGGACGGCCCGCTGCAACCGTCGGATCGCCAATACTTCTTCGACGATGCGGAATCGATGGGGCCTAGACCACAGCTCATCACTGATTTTTGCGGCTACAACACGTACACAGGCGGAAACGGCTCGACCACTGACGATGCCTACTGGGTTGGCGACCTGACAATCGTATGCGATCTCGAAATCATCGAAGCGGGTGATCAACCCGAAGTGGTCATCGAATTGAATGAAGGAGTTCACAGCTACCGCTGCCGCATCGACACTTCCACAGGGACTGCGACACTCGTTTCAGTGAACCGGTTTTCCGGAGCTGGTGAACGAGAGGACGTGCTTGCGAAATCGAAGACGGAAATGATGGGAACTGGCAGTTGGGAACTTCGATTCGCGAATGTCGACAACCGACTTTGCCTGTGGGTCGACGATGCTGTCATCGACTTTGGCGACGCCGCTAGTTATGTCGAAGACGAGTCGCAGACTCCCAGTCCGCAGGACGACGACCTGATTCCCGTTGGCATCGCCGTCCGAAATGTCAGCGCAAGTGTTTCGAATCTCGTTATCCAGCGGGACATCTACTACCGCGCCAGCCGAATCGACAATGACGACTCTGACCGCTTCACCTGGTCGGGCGATGACGAACATCCCGAGCCGTATTCACTGCGCCGTGTCCTGCATGATCCGGCCGAGTGGTACCAGCTGTACTCGAAACGCGCACGCGGCTCGAACAACATCCCGGAAGCACGATTTGAACTGGGACCCGATGAGTATCTGATGCTCGGCGATAATTCCCCTCGCAGTCAGGACAGTCGAGTCTGGCCGAACTCCCGAGGAGCCAGTCATCGTCACGCCGTACCCCGATCAGCCCTGGTCGGTCGAGCGTTTTACATCTACTGGCCACACGGAATCCCTTTCATGAATGATGGCGAGGGATATCCTGTACCAAAGATTGGCTATCACAAAGAGCTGACCCGAAAGGGTGCCGTGCGGACAGACTACCCTGATTTCCGAGTCCCGTTTTATCCGAACTTCTCGCGCATGCACCGAATTCGGTAAGCTTCTCGCCGACAGAATCAGACAGTCGTCGTTGGACGCGTGGTCGCAGGGTGAGTGTAGAAGTGGCGATGTTCAACTAAGCGGCAAACGACCGAATCGTCAAGGAGGACGAAGTGACTCAATTAACGACTGAAACGACGCAATCCGTTTCGGATGCCGAACAGCCGCAGGTGGATGGTCGCCAACTGGGAACTCGCGTCGGCGAGCAGCGACTACTTGAGTGTGTTGGACTGGTGAAGGACTATCCGGGAAAGCGGGCGGTCGACGGCGTCGACTTTCACGTGATGCCTGGCGAGATTGTCGGACTGCTCGGTCCAAACGGAGCTGGCAAGACAACATCGTTTCGCATGGCTTGTGGAATGGTGACGCCGACTGAGGGCAAGGTTTACCTCAGAGACGAAGACGTCACCAGATGGCCAATGTACCGCCGTGCTCGCAACGGAATGGGATATCTGCCACAGGACCACAGCATCTTCACGCGGCTGTCGGTCGAGCAGAACATTCATGCAATTCTTGAATACCTGCCGCTGTCGAAAGGCGAACGCAACGACAAGGTCGACAAGCTGCTGGAACAGTTTGGACTTTCAGAAAAGCGCAAGCAGATCTCGTCCACGATGTCGGGCGGTGAAAAACGGCGACTTGAAATCGCTCGTTGCCTGGCCACCGACCCGGTCCTGATTCTGCTGGATGAACCTTTCACCGGCATTGACCCGGTGACCATTCACAGTATTCAAGACATCATTGGCGAGCTGAAGCAGCAGGGAATTTCGATTCTGCTGACTGATCATCGTGAGCGGGAAACGCTGACGATTACCGACCGGAACTACATTATTTTTCAGGGCACGGTGCTGGTCAGTGGCGACGCAGAAACGGTACTCAGCAATCCCGATGCGAAGCAGTGCTATTTCGGCGAACGTTTCGATGCCGGCTCGATCATTCAGTCGCGCGACACGTTCACTCAACAGGACGACCGCAGCGCCGCGTAGGAACGGGTCCGAATAACTCCCGGTTTCCGATCAAGTCATTCCCGCGAAGGCGGGAACCCAGTTGTTTTCGCACCACGCTGCGAATCTCACTGGGTTCCCGCCTTCGCGGGAATGACTGAAATACTTAAGCCGTCTTTGGAATCGAGAAGTTACTTCGGAACTGATCCCTGGCAGAGCCCGATTCCTTACCTACGGTGGCGGTGCCGTTTCGTCCCGCAGTTGCAGCACAGCCGCGACCAGGCGGTGGTCCGAACCGTTGAACTCGCCAGCCTCACAGTGCAGCGTTTCCCAGTCCTGAGATGTCAGGATGTGGTCAATCCTGAGCCACGGAACTTTCGGCAGCCAGAAACGAACGGGGCGGCATGGTGCCGTGTAACCAAACCCGACACCAGCCTCATCGAAGGCGTCGGAGTACTGACCGAAGCTCTCGTTGAAGATGCTGCTGCTGGTTGGCATATTGAAGTCGCCCGCGACGATCTTTGGCATTCGCGATGACACACCTGCGAGATACGTCTGAGTCTGGCGAGCCTCCTCATCTCGCAGGAATGCGTGATGCTCGGAAGATGCCGGGCCGCTGCCGTCGAGTATTGATGTCACGCTCAGATCGGTCAGCCCACGCCGAGCCGTCATCAGATGGACGTTGCTCAGCAGAACCGGTCCACAAGGTGCGTCGATGCGGACAACCATCGCCGTGTGGCGATCGTACGGAGAAGTATGACAGGTCTCACCCTTGCTGACCGGCCATTTCGAGCCAACAAGAAAACCGAACTCGTGTTGCCAGTGCCAGCCTGCGAGATATTCCGTCAGCATACTCGGGACATGGCGAGCTTCCTGCAGAACCAGAACGTCTGGTTTGAAGCGAGCAATCTCGCGCAGCACCTGTCCGAAGTTCGGCTCAAAGTCCTGAACGTTACACGTAATCAGTCGGACGTTGCGGGACGAGTCGGGGATTTCGCTTACTGACTTCATCGAGAATCGAGCGCCGCACAGGAAAACCAGTGCGAGGCCGATCGCCGTCAAATTGATCAACGCGGACTTCATGTGCCAGAACAGCGAGCAGGCCAGCAGGCAGATTGAGGGAATCAGAAAGGGGGTCTGTGGAACGTAGGTCAGCGCTCCAGACAACCACCAGTTCTCGGAAATCTGTGTCGTCAGAAAAACGAGACCGACGACGACTCCCAGGTTGAGCACCGACAACAGAAACGTCCACCACTTGAAGCGGCGACGCAGAACTTCCCGATTCTGTTCCTGGGGGCGACGTGGGGCTGTCATCGTTGCATTGTCCAGCCAGGGAGAAGCGGTCGCCATGACTAATTGCCCTTTGAAATTGCAGCCAGCCGCACTCGCTGATCAGCCGTGTGTCTGGTTGTTCGAACTTCCCAGATCATGGCAAGTCGAGAGGTCCACGCTGGCTTTCGGATGTCGCACGCTCGTTCGCCACGGGGCTACCGTGCTACGAAAGAACAAGTGCCTCTGCTGATTTCAATTGCGGAACCGTTATGCCGAATTCCGCCTGATGCACTAGCTGAGCCATCTCCCACGCAGTGACGTAGTGATAGCGGAAGTTGGTCCTCTGTTTTGCCAGTTGGGCCAGATCCTTATGGAACTTCTGCGTCTCTGGTCCGAGCAGCGTTTCGATGTTTCCGTCTTTGCAACCGTGAGTGTGCAGCTTGATGAAGCACCAGTCCGGTCGACCGCTGACATGGACTCCACAACGTAACCACTGCTCGAATCGCTGTAGCGTTGGTGGGCGACGGTGCAGCAGGTCGCCGTTTTCAATGCGAGGCAGAACTCCGCGAGTCCGGTCGTGCCAGTCGAACGTCAGAGGTCCCTGCATTAACAGAAGATGCTTTAGAGGTGGTGAGACACCAAGTGTTGCCGCTGTTCCTCGATCGTGCGACATGGGCCTGTGAGTATCGCTGGCCGCGTAATACACGCTGTTGATAATGCGAGTCTGTGTGAACTCGGGAGCGGACGGCATCGTGAAGTCCGCGTAACAACCGGTTTGGCGAAGGACCGTCAGCTCGTCGTTGACTCCACACAAGCGGCCATCGGGGCGGGAGTTGCACAATGCCCAGTTTCCGTGGATGAAGCCGTAAACGATCTCGCCACTCTCAGGATCGCGACGCAGCAGACCATGCCGATGGAACAGTGTCTCGCGGAATGATTCCAGTTTTTCCCGGACTCCATCGTCGGTGTCATTGTCGTGGTGCAGGTGAATCTCGACGTCGCCCAACCCGGCGTCGCGCAGTTCGCGTAACTGGTCGAGGTATTCGGGAACGAAGTATTCGTCCTGCGGATAAAAAAACGAATGCTGCGGCGGTCGACCACTACTGTCGGCAAAGTCGCCGAAGAGCTGAGGATATTCAGAACACCATCTGGCCACGCGAGCGTCGGCAACGTGACGAGCCGGTCCGGCGTTGTCTGGTTCGAAGTGGTCACACACGGCGATGAAGACGTCGAGCGGTTCGTCGTTGACGTAGCGTTCCCACGGGGTTCGATGCCCTGCGGCATGTGCGATGATCTCGCCTTCGTCGCTTGAATTCCGCAAAGTCTCCGTTCTTACTTCCGGCAGATTCAGACGCGGGCAACCTGACATCCCGAATAGGTAACCTGGCAGCCACCGATCCAGGTGCTTTCTACGGACGATGTAAGCAACGACTACGGTTTCAATGACCAGGACGGCAGCAGTCAATCCGGCAAATACCCAGAACATCATGACACACTCCTGCACGCTTCAAGCGTGTTGTTGTTTTGAATGTTTCTGAGCCACTCAGAAACGCGGCAGAACTTCACTTCCGACAACTGCGGAAGTGTCCCTGCCAGTGCGGCGGCGGTTGCGGCGAATGAATGGTTGTCATGCATCAATACGATGTCTCCGTGGTTCGGTTCGTACGACCGACACCAGAGTTCCATATCCGCCCAGGACTTCATCAGGTAGTCCTGCGGGTCGCGATTCCACAGAACGATCGTTTGTCGCAGTTGCAACAGACAGAGAATCTTTCCCGGAGACAGTTCGCCTTTCGGCGGTCGAGTCAGTCGGCATCGCTGTCCGGTGAGTTCAAGGATGATGTCATTCGTCCGTGCGACTTCCTCGCGAAACTTCCAGGTTGACGTTTGCCGAGGTTCACTGTGTGTCCAGGTGTGGTTACCGATCTCATGACCTTCGGCGGCGATACGGCGTACGATTTCCGGATGCTGCCTGGCTTTCTCGCCAACGATGAAGAAGGTGGCTCGAATGTCGGAGGAGGCGAGATTGTCCAGCAGTTGCGGTGTGAACTCGGGATGCGGACCATCATCGAATGTGAGACTAACCGGGCATAATGACGGTCTGTCGGCACCCACGTTGGATCTCAACCGACGACCCCGCGACAGCAGTGCCTGTTGCGGCATCGCTGTCGTGAGCGACTGTTTGATGAGTTGTCGAAGGTGTCCCATCTGTTAACCCTGCCTGATCCAAAGTCCGCGTCCCACATAACCAACGTTGAATGTTGCGTAGGGTGCGTCTTGACGCACCATCGATTCACGTGACGCTGTCGTGCGTCGAGGCGCACCGTACGAAGACTGACGAGGACGAGTTCACGACTTGAGCCCGCGGCGCGTCCATCGGCGGATGCCTTCCAGCAGTCCCAGTTTCGCAAGCATCCCCCGAAGTGCCTGAATCATGGCCCGACGTCCCTGGAGATAGCCCATGATCAGGCTTGACCGCATGCCGGGTCTCAACAGCCAGACGTGACCGCTTTCCGACGTGCGGGTTCCAAACTCCTGTTTGTATTCTGCATCGCCGCCGCCGAAGTCAAAAACGTTCGGACGTTCGTGTGCATACATGTCTTCAAGCAGCCTGACGAGTAGAACTTTGCCCGGAGCCATCTTCGCATAGTGACGGTCAAAGCCGAATTCCTCGAAATGGAAAACACCATTGTGTTGCGTGCCGATGCAGAAGCTGACGGGCGTGTTTTCCTGCCAGAGCACATAGGCCCGGAGTGCCCCCTGCGTGGCGAGAAACGTGAACAGCTCAAGTTCGAACTGATCGTTGTGAACACGGAGACCAAGCAGGTCGTTCTGCCAGGATCGTCGAGACACCTGCTGTGCGTTGATCAGAAAGTCAGGAATCTGAAACGGCTTGCTGATACGTTCCAGTCGACATTCTCCGCATTGTCTGGACTTGCGACGCAGATTGCCGCGAGTCTTCGAGTTCAACCTGCTCCAGTATTCGTCGTGAGTCTCAGGCAGTTCGATAAAGTGTCGCCGTTGAAATGGTGCGGGTTTGAACGCCAGCAGATCGTGCGCACCCGTTTCCACAAGTTCCAGAAGCGGGTCGCTCGCTTCAACGTCTTCGGCAAGCAGGAAATCCACTTTTGAATCGGCCAGGTGCTGGCTGATTCCCTCCAGCAAACGGTGCTGAACTCGGGCGTCAGAACTGCCGAGCATCCGGTTTCCAGCGAGGCGATAACCCTGAAGATTCCATGCCGGACCGAATCTCTTCTCGCCGGCAATCGACTTCGGGAGCAGGATGGCAGCGCCGACGGTTTTGCTTCGTTCCTGGCAGATAACCAGCGTTGGTGAGTGACGCTGAACTTCTCGCGAGAAACTCAGTTCCGTCAGGACGAAATCCGGATGCTGATTAATTCTGGCATCGCTGTCGTTTTCGAAAACAGCGCGCCACGCCCAGTAGCCTGCGGCAACATGCTGATAAAACGATTGATCAATCGACTGCACACTGATTGTCAGTGGCTGCTGCTCGACGCTTACAGTGGAAACCGGCGTAAGTACGGTTTCGAATTGTGTATCACTCATAGCTGTGTTCCGTCGACAATTCAGTGTTAGTTCAGTGTCCGTGGAGTAATTAAACGGGCATCGACATCATTCTGCAGGGTGCGTAATTCGGTGCGGAACGCACAATTACCAGAAGGTAGCAACCGCAATCTGGCGAGCTCTGCTTCACGCATCCTGCGTCTACTGTTTGTCGCGTCGTTCACGAAGCCAGCTTCTCACTCGCCGGGCCTGGTCCAGCACGACGAACTTCAGTCGTGGATGCCTTTTTCTGGCCCACACGATGTCGGTGCTCATGTTGGCGAGAAGTCGTTTGTGTTGAGTTGCAAAGGCCAGGAAATCGTAGGCATCAAGACCTTGCCGCAGGCATTCTTCCATCGCCAGATAATCGACGACGACGCCAGGACTCCGAGTTTTGTCCTCGATACTTCTGCCACACTGGTAGAGCAGAGCACGTCGATTCTCGATCAACAGCTGGACGATGCCGATGGTGTCACTCCCCGACTGAATCCGCACCAGCGCCATGCGTCCTTGCGGAACCAGCCTGGTGAGCAATTCTTCATGGAACGCTAGAAATCGCTGGCTGCTGTACGAGCCCGGCTTGCCGGCAGCGTTCCAGCGAGCCTGGTGCAGGTCGACCATCTCACTGAATACGTCGACGGCTTCGTCCAGCGTTGCTGCCCACTCGACCTTAATGTCGTACCAGGCGGCCATGCTCAGCTTTACTTTGCGTCGAGTTGCACTGCGAAACTGCGAGAGCACATCCGTTGATTCCGCTCGCGCACTCGCGAAGTCAAATCCGTAAGCCGGTTCGACTCGAAGCTGCAGTTCAGGTGCGTGTTGTTGAAACGCAGCGAGCTGAGCCGTCGCAATTCCGTCGAGGTTCCACTGGTCGAAGCCGGACCTCGATTCCAGATGGTCGACGATGCAACCGGCGAACGCGGACTCGAACTCGGGAGCAACCAGCAGGCGGTTGTACTCGACACAAACACTGTCGGCGTCCGGTTCTCCGGCCGGCCCGACGTGCAGCGTGCGTAGTGAGAATGGACCATCCTTCTGAGCGACACCTTCGGTGACCAGACAGATGCCCTGCAGAGTTTCTGTTGCAGAGTCCCGGGCGAGCAGAAACGTGTGTGGGACAAGGCCCCCGTACGCGTTCAGCCACGCTTCGGTCCAGTCGAACGAGCAGGTCAGACCAGAATGACCGATGCGCTGTTCGAGAGCCTTCCACTGACGCAGGACGTCGGCGCGATCAGCCGACGATCGCACTTCCAGCGACAGATCCGACGGCGGCTGCAATGTCGCCGCGCTGACTTCGAGTTGCAGAGTTGTAGCCGTCATGAGAAATCCTGCTGAACGTGGAATCTGGTTTGCAATAAACGTCGACCGCAGTCTCGTATCCGGCGACCTGCGTCAGACTGGCAACCAGTTTCTGGTCGCGAATCTGTTGGCCAGCCAGGCAACGCCCAGAACTGCACCGCCACCCGACGCGACCAGCAACACTGGTATCCATGACGGTGAAATAACGAACGTAACACCGACAGCGAATGAGTATCCCCACAATGCAGCAAGTGGCAGCAACTGAGGGATAACCACTCTCTTCAGAAAGTGAGCTCTGCGAAAATGCAGTATCGACATGGCGTACGGGAGCAGCAGGCCGAGTTCGACAATGACGATCGGAATCGCCGTCCCGAGGGCAATACCGATGAGTCCGAACGGCTTGAGCAGAATCAGAGTCAGAACCAGATTCGCGATGGCTTCGATGACGTAGAGGATGGATGGCACCTTGACGTGCCCCATGCCGAACAACACACCTCTTAGAACGTGCAACGGTGTCGCGATGACCTGTGCTCCCAGCAGAATCAAGAGAATCAAGTGACTCTGTTCGTAAGAGCGACCAAGCCATGTCTCCAGAACAACGCCGCCGAAGAACCACGCTCCGATGAAGAATCCGGCAGTCAGTAGAAATGAGATGCCGAGCCCTTTCTGGACGAGAAGCCGCAGACGATCGTCGTGTTCGTTCGCACCCAGTTCTGCTCCACGAGGCATCACGATCGCACCGATTAACTGCAGCGGCTGAACAATGACCGTCATCAGACGATGCGCAACGAAGTAAGGAATGATGTACCTCGTGCCCAGCATGACGCCGATGACGATCGTGTCAGTGGCGTCGATCAGTCTGCTGGCCGCGTTTTCCAGCAGGGCGAACATGCTGAAGCCAAAGCACTCTTTGAATGTTTCACGGTTGAGATACCGCCGACCAATTCTCAGGTCGGGCAGCTGCCGAAACACGACCGTCAGGTAACCCACGTTTTCGACCAGAGTTGTCAGCAGGAAGATCGACGCCAGCGTGATCAGGGCATGTTCCTGCTGAAGCAACAACACGGTCAATCCGAGGCGAGTGAGGCCGGACAGTGTTTGAAAGCCTCGCTCGAGATCGATTCGCTGAAGACCGATGATCACTCCGCCGAACACGCTGCCCAGCATACCGACGGCAACGTTGGCTCCCAGAAGCACGAATACCCAACGAATTTCTGTGATCGGAGTCTCGCCCCAGTCATAGAGCCACGGTGCGAGCCAGGCGAGCAACCCGGCCAACCCGATCAGCACAACAGTCATCCCCAGGTAGATCGCACCGACGACCGACACCACCTGGTTGATGCGAGTGGTTTCGGCTTTCGCGTGATGATGCGCTACGAAGCGGCTGACGGTGTCTCCGAAGCCGAGGTTTAACAGTCCGGAATAGCCGGCGATCGAGCAGATAAACAACCACAACCCGTACCGAGTGTCGCCGACCGTTCTCAGGACGTACGGCATCAGGAACAGGCCGATCAGGATCCCAACCAGGTGGTTGCCCCAGCTCGACAGCAGATTGATTTTCAGTCGGCTTTTCATAAGTCAGTCAGACTGGCTAAGAACACATCAGGAAACGATCCGCACAAAAACGTTGCAGGCGATAAACATGCAAGCGCTGGCGCCCAGCAGCCTGATAATGTGAGGCTTGTCCCACACAAGTACCGGTCGACGAGGCTGCACGTTCCAGCCAGCCAGATTCAGGTAGGCAGTTCCCAGAGCGATGACCAGCAGCGTCGACACCGTGTAACATCGCGAGAGCGACAGCAAACCGACGGTGTAACCGGCACCGATTGCCGCCATGTAAGGCAGGAAACGCGCCTGCCTGGGATTTTGAATCTGCCACTCAGGCGTGTTCAATCGGAACAGTGCCAGAGCGGTAAAGAAGAACATCCCAAAGAAGCACGTTCCGCCAAACAGACCAAGTTCGACAAAAGCGTGAATGTATGAGTTGTGAGCCACCAGGCCGGCGATGTCCTGATAGCTTCCCTGCCCTGTTCCAAAGAACAGATCCTTTGATCGCAACGCAGCCAGCCCATCGCGCCAGAGCAGAATTCGGTCGTGGCCGGTTCCTTCGGACAGGTCGATATTGGCCTGCCGACCGGCGATGACCGGCAGCGCAAGCAGACCCAGGCAGCCAAGTCCGATCGCAACTTTCTTGCCGTAGCGGAACATCAGCAACATGCCGATCGCAGCACAGGCGGCCAGCATGCCGCCTCGCGAGCGAGTACAGACCAACCCGGTAACCAGCACGACGATGGGAACCGCCCAGGCAAAACGAGTGGTTCCGCGAGCTCTATCAGTTAGAAACGAGAGGCAAATCATGGCCGTGGCGACGATCAGCAGCGAAATGTCGTTCGGATCAGAGAAAATGCCCGTTCCGTTCATTCGCGCGATGCGAACGTCGTGGCCATCAGCTCGCTGTCCGTAATTTTCTTCCGCATGTTTGATGAACGTAAAGTCGGCGATTCCCAGGTAATCAATCACGCACAGTGAGACGACCACGCACGCACACACCGCGATGACCTGAGCGAGTCGTTCGAAACGGGACCAGCGGTCCACGACGACCACCAGCAGCACAAACAGCATCGCTGCTTTGGTGAATTCGATCGTGCTGTGCAGCGTACCGCCCAGATACGAATGAGTCAGTTGGGAGATCGGAATCGCGATGAACATACCAACCAGGCACAAGGCAACTGGTTGGCGCTGAAGTGATTCGGGTTTGAACTGCTGGATGACCCCCTGATGAGCAAGCGTCAGAGTGCTCAGAATCAGGATTTCGTAGAACGGGATCGGTGCGAGAGCTGTGAACATTTCGCCGGGGCGCAGAATCATCGCCGCCGTTGTTAAGCAAAACAGCATGAAGGCAAGGCCTGACATCGGCGAGTTGCCCATCGATAACCCTCGAACGACCAGCAGTCGCTATCAATCAGGAACTGGATCGGGAACCGGAGTGCCGCGCGCACTCTTACCCACACAGCCGAAACTATAGGTCCGAGTCAGCGGCACTGCGGAAGATTCTCGGGACGTACCGGGGAGTCACGTCGATTCCACCGGACTGATCGCGACAGATGATCGCATACGACGTTCCGGGCAGATTCACGGGCAGCGGCAAACGAAGTTGTAGCGGGCGTGAAGCGGAGCGCAACGCACCTGGCTGCAATTGCAACGTTATGTAATGGTGCGTTTCACGCACCCTACGACCACACTTCCCGGCCCAACGGGCTGCCGGATGCATTAGCAATCAGGCGGACACAAGGTGAGTTCGCGCCGTCTGACCTGTCATTCAAGTCGTGCTGGAGCCAGCCGCACATCCCACACTGAGCCCGCAGGTTTCCCTCCCAAACACGCTCAGAAACATTTGACGGACGGCGCCCGTGATCTAAGTTTGTTTTGTTGGCGAGATGACGGACGAAATGAGTGCTCGAACAGGAACCTTGCCGACAATTGAACGTTTTTCGGTATGTGGATTTCACGAGTTCGGGTGGCCGGTGTCTGTGGCTCTTGTCACAACCATTCGAACTTCTCTGGGGGACGCCTGATTCAGGCGACAAACAAAAGAAGAGGATTGTGATGAAGAACTTTGCAGACAGCGTCAAGAAGTTTCTGGTTTCCGAAGATGGCCCGACGGCTGTTGAATACGCCGTCATGATGGCTCTGATCATTGTCGTCTGTATTACAACGATCACCGCGATCGGCACGAATGCTGACGTCAAATTCGGCAAAGTGAAGACCGCCCTTTCCTAAGGCCGGTGAGAATCAGACGGGTGCAAAGGCCAGTCGATCCGAACGTCGGACGACTGGCCTTTTTGTGCGCGATGACTCAAGCAGGCCAATCCCAATCGGACATCGCCGGGCAACAGG
>JAQBWV010000101.1 GCA_027624335.1 Planctomycetota bacterium | reverse complement strand
ATCGTGCGTTGACTTACTACCCGCCGAGCGGGAGTGACTATTACGGTACTGGTGCCGCAGCGATTACTCCAACGCAGCCAATCTGGGCAATCAACCAGATGTACTCGGTGGGGGATATCGTTTTCCCATTGAGCGATGTAGCGAATGACTCAAACTACCCCAGAGATTGTTCACGGTATTACGTTTGCATCACTGCTGGTACGAGTGGTCCAGATCCGGTGCTGAACGAACCAGTGTGGTCGACGGTGCCCGGTGCGGTTATGGACGCTCCTGCTGGAGAACCTCGCTGGGTGGTTCGATCGAATGTGCGACCGTTGCGGGCGATTCAGATTCGTGTGCGATTTATGCACGAATCGTCCGGGAAAATGCGTCAGTTGAGCCTGGTGCATTCTTTCAATAACTGAGGGCCACGATAGCGGGTTGATAACGTGTGCCACTGGCTCTGCCAGTCCTGTAGGCTGGGTCATGACCCAGCATTGTGATCTTGAATGAAGCTGGGTCGAGACCCAGCCTACCTTACTGCTCGCCTGCTCGATCAGGCGGAGGAGGTCTGGCGATGAGTCAGTCAACAACAATTATGAACAGTCAGTCTCCACGACACAGACAGCGACGACATTGCATTACCCGGCGACGACGTGGTTCGACGTTGCTGGTGGTTGTCGCGTTGATGGGGATGCTCGCCCTGCTGGGCCTGACTTTCTTTGCGTTCGCATCTCAGGAACTTGAGAGCGCTAAGAATTATGAGAAGGCAGCAGAACTGGTGAACGATCCGGAACTCGGGCCGGATGTGTACTTTGACTGGGCGCTGCGACAACTCTCCGTTGGACCGGGCGTGCTGGAGAAGAACAGCGCCCTGTTCGGCGGTCACATGTCGCTGTTACCAAACTCTTATGGTCCCGATGCGCACCCGAATTCTGGTAGCAGACTCAGGTTATCGCAGACTCCGACTTATACCGGTTCGGCACTGACTGCGTTGTCAGAACCATTCATGGACTTGAATCGAGACGGTGTCCCGGACCTGAAAGACTTTGATGGTGACGGCAATTTCAACGACCTGTTGTGGCTGAACCGGTCGCCGTCGGCACATGTGATTGTTCCTGGCGGTTCGAATCCTAATTACGCGCTGGAGTTGCCAGGTAACCTCTTTCCCGACCCGGATGTTGATTACACCTATCCTGATATCAACAACGCGTTTCTCGCACATATCGCGTTCGTGCCTTATCAGGAATTCGATCAGAACGGCAATACGGTCGCAGACCCACACGAGGACTTGAACGGTAACGGAGTCATTGATGCGACGCCGTACCGCATTCGTGTTGTAAAGCCGTCGTTCTGGCGCCCAGAGTTATTACAGCGAGTTGAAGCAGTCATCGGTTCCGGCTCAATCAACGAAGATGCAATCGCGAATGGTGGCAATGGAGACGGGATATTCGATCCTCGCCCCACGCCGACAGGCGACGATGCGAACGGCAACGGTGTGTGGGATGTGGATGACTTCAACGGCGATGGCAGCGCTGACAACATTGCTCGGCTGGATCCGACGTGGTACTGGGCACCGTGGGCGGCAACGCGCACGTTGCGTCCGCATCCGGGGCACTACTACGTGCCGTCTGATGCAGCGATTCCGCCAGTAGTCAGACGCTACCTCGACGATAG
Source organism: Planctomycetota bacterium (assembly GCA_027624335.1). Taxonomy (GTDB): domain Bacteria; phylum Planctomycetota; class Planctomycetia; order Planctomycetales; family Planctomycetaceae; genus JABMPE01. The sequence goes on along the minus strand of JAQBWV010000101.1, from coordinate 20,931 downwards.
CGATCCGCTTGACGTGCCGCTGATCGCCGGACTGCCTGGTGGCAGCAAAGGATTCCCGTTCGCCGGGCAACGTGACGCGACAGGTGTCATTACCAACCTGACTTCGCTGTCAGCCGGAGCGTTTAGCGGACAGGCTCCTGGCGCCGCCACAACTCGTTTCGACGTTGACGCCGATGGCGACGATATTGACGAAGCGATCCTGATGGACCTCGATTTTCCCGTGCAGGAACGACCATCTGACGGCGCGCTGTACATCCCATTGTTCGCCTTCACGATTTACGACGGCGATGGCCTGATCAATCTCAACACGGCCGGAAACCTGTCAGGCGATCCAAGTTCCCCGGGACCAACTGGTTACTTCGGCAACGCTAGCGCTTCGGCCCCGATTCCGGTGCCGCCGTCGACGGTACCGCCCGGTCCGTTCATGACGCTTTCTCAATCGAAAGACGGAGTGTCGCCCTCAGAGGTCAATCCCGCCTGGGCAATGGACGCCGATCCAGGCACGACAGTGCTTTCGGGAGACTACCTGACGTATTTCGGACGAGTACCAGCCGATCGTTGGGAGCTGGCCAATATGGAACAATGGTGGGCGAAAAAGGGGCGTGTCGAATTCGGAGGCTCGTTGCCCGAACTCCATGCAGGACTGCTTGGCGATACGTCCCGACTTTGGGGGGCTCTAGATGCTTCAGGACATCTTTCCACATCGCCAGGCCCTCCGCAGCCCGTAATTGACCTGTACTTACCAGGCACGGCGTCTGCCCTTGGACTCGCCGAAACTCTGTTTCCTTTTGCCGGCAACTCAAGTCGTGACGACAACCAGGATTCAAATGCGGGTGGTAAGCCGTATGGCAATCAGGGGCAGGCTCTGGCCTTCAGGCACCCGGTGTCATTCGATGGTCGCGGCTGGACGACCACTTTTCTCAATCCTCGGCAACTCGATCTGTTTCAGATCCCTGGAAACCCAACTCGTTACCAGCGCTACTCGCAATTCGGTATCGCCGGTGACGTTGCGCTAAGAAATTCTGGCCCCGGTGTTGACCAGAATCTGATGCCGGCAGGACCTGGCATCTCAGGGACCACGCTGGGGAACAATTTTCGACGGCATACGCCAGGCCCTGACGCCATCTGGGGTAATGGTGACGACGAATACATGCTCATCGACGATATGAACGAGATCGTCCATGAGCCTAGAAAGGCATCTCGGCCAACAGAAGAGATTCACCGCCCCGCAGAGGCCGGGGTACTGCACATGAGCAAGACAGACATTGATAACACGGGCGTGACGCGCCGAATTCAGAATCTGATGCCCGCCAACATCAATCCGAACGACGCGTCTCAGGAAGCCAACGAGCGTCGTCGTCGGTTTACCGTGCTCAGTTGGGACCGCAAGCAGTTTAACCTGCCGCGACTGCTTGGCCCCGGAGCTGACCTTCAACCGGGTGAGGCTGGCGTCGATGACAACAGGAACGGCGTCATCGACGATCCAGGTGAACTGGGCTGGCCCACGAAGGCGAACGGCCAGCCAACGGATGACCTGCGGGCGTGGGAGTTCAGCGGCGACGTTGATCGCGACATGCTGTTCGAATTCCCTCCGGCCAATTTTACGGCTGGTGGTGCACCCGTCGGTCCGTACGCCGGCTATCACCCGAACTCCCCATTTGCCGGCGTGAATCCGGCGGGCACTTACGCTCCCGATCCATTCCGTCCACAGTTGCGACGACTGCTTGAGACGGAAATGGGCAACCGCAATGAGTTCAAGCTGCAGTTTCGACTCAACGTCAACATGCTGCTGGACGTGGTACGCTCACAGAACGGTGCTGCTCACCCGTACTACAGCCCGCTGGAATATCGCCCGTTGACAGCTCACGCAACGGACACCGGCCTCACCAGTATTACGACAGTTGCCTTTGGGGATCCTGTCCCCGCGATGCCGCCGCAGAACAATCAGGATCGAGAGTTCTGGGCTCGCTACGACCGACAGCGGATGGCTCGTGATACTTACGTGATGCTGTACATGTTGTGTGGTGGAAACGACACGTTCGACTATCGCACGAACACTGCTGGATCAGCCTACACCGACGAACAGAAGCGGCGGATGGCTCAGTTCGCCGTCAACATGGTGGATAATCTCGACCGCGACAACGTCATCACCATGTTCGAATACGACACCGACCTGTCCAATGGCTGGGGTCTGGATGACCAGCCCTGGGACAGCAGCGACCCTGACCCGACAGACCGCGACGTTGTGTTCGGAGTCGAAGCACAGGAACTCGCATTCAGCGAAACGCTGTGGGTTTATCAGAAGAAGTACAACGGCGGAGCGACAGACAATTCAGCAACACGCTACGACGAAACGACTCAGGATCATCACCACTTATTCATGGAGCTGCGTAACGTCGCGCCGAACACTGTCAAGATGTATGCCGACGGCGTCTCCACGACGCATGCCACGGCCGCCTGGAGGATCCGTCGTCAGGATACGAACAACGTCGACAATGTCGTTCAGGCAACTTTCAATAACACCGTCGCGACGCCAGCGAACGCCGTCTATTTCAAGTCAAACGGCGGCAACGATGTTGACCCTGGCAGTGTGTTGACGATCGCCACGGCTGATAATGATACGGGCGATAACGTTAGTGACTTGTATGTTCAGTACGATCCGACAGACAGGCAGCGATTGATCGCGCCGTTCGATCCGCCCATCGCGCCGCCTGTTTCCGGGCCGTTGTCGCCGCAGTGCAATCTCGATCTGGTCAGCACCGTTGCAGGCATGACAGCTCGCTTTGGCCTGGTCAATGGAACGACGACGGACGAATTCCTGAACGACGTAACAGCTCCGACTGGCGGGGCTGCCGATCGTTTGACGTTAGTGCTGGAGCGAAGATTGGATCCGACACAGGTTCAACTTCCTGTCACCATCAACCCATGGATTACGGTCGATGCCACTGTTGTCCGGCGTCAGGACTTTAATCTTCTCGACTCCGATACGACGCAAACCGCTATCGAGGCCAAGTTAAAGACACTGACAAGCCGGGAACGACGGGAGCCTCTCGACGCGCGAGAGAATAACGGTACGGGCGGTGGCGATCTTCGTAGATCGAATAGCCTCAAAGCCGAATCGCCATCACTCGCAAGCTATGACGGAACTAACGACACAGGCAGCAACCCTTTCAACATTGTGCAGGCACACTTCGACCGGGACTATGTCTCGTCGATCGAGTTGATGACAATTCCGCTCACGGGTCCTGGCTATCAGACTCGCGCTTCAAGCCGGTTCAATCTTTCGCCCTACGATCAGTGGCTCGACACGGGTCTGGCGAACGATGAAGGGCCATTCACTGCAGCAGCGATGTTCCTGCTGCCAAGCCCGCCAAATCAGAGCGGTGGTGGAGGTCCAGGAACGTTCCCCGGACAAGGCGTTGGTCCTCCGAAGCCACCGCCGGGATTTACAAAGCGACAGCGATTCAAAAATCACTGGCATCGAATGCTGGAGTTCGTCGAGGTTCCCACCCGGACGCATCTGCAACTGGGTGGTCCATTCGCGACCACACGGATTCCAGGTCGCATCAACCTGAACACGCTACGCCATCCGGAAGTTCTCGCGGCGTTACTGGATGATCCGGAGCTGTATCTGCCTCCTGACGTTTCCGTGGATCGCTTTGGACTTGCTGGTCTCGGTGGTAACGACAGTTCGCGAGACTGGTGGTACGAGCTGCTGTGGTCGCGGGATGGCCTGCATCCTGAGACGTTACTGACGCTGCCAGGTATGGCTTATTCAAAACCATTCCGTGGCATGGGTGCGATGACCGACAACGCCTCTGTCGCCGAGCCAACGGTGGACCAACCGGTGCCTGGCAGTCCTGTTGAAGACTCAATTCTGCGCAGTCATCCGGATCAATCCACACCGTCACCTCGCGGGTTGTTCGATATCGGGACAGCTGCTGATGCAAATGAGCCTGATCCTGCGTTTTCAGGTGCAGTAATTAACCATCACAACCGCCGTCGTATTCTGTCGAAGATTCTTGGCAACTCGACCACTCGCAGTAATGCGTTTTACGTGTTCATACATGTTCAGTTTCACGAGGTGCTTGAGCATGTCGACACCAACGGGAACGCTCATTTCCGAGTCGGTGGTCGGATCGACCTGAACAACGATGGCAATCTCGACGATGGGCATCGGGGCTTCTTTGTGATTGACCGTTCTGATGCCGAAGAAGCTTATGACTCACGGACAGGCACTTTCGACTGGAAGCATCTGGTTAAGCACCGTTTGACGATCAATTAGACAGACGCTTGATTTCGGAGTTTCTCCGGAATCGAGTGTTGAGGGGTGACAGAGGAAATCGTTTGCATGCATAATACGAGTCGCCTCGACCCTTAAGAGGCAAAAGTGAGCGAAACTGAACACGATCAGGCGATTGAGAAAAGAAGAACACGGCAAGTGGCGTCTTCTGGTAGACGACAACAGTTCCAGCAGAGCCGTGCAAAGGTACGGCGGGCCTTTACCGGGCATTTCGAAGTTGCGGCAGTTCGGCTCAATCGAGTCACAGACCTGATTCTTCAACTGTCAGACAAGAAGTGGCCAACACTCACACCCGATGCGGAATCGAGCCAGTTTGAGGTCGGAACCGGAGGGAATGAGTGTGCGGGATGATTTGGATTTGCTGGGACTGATTTACCTTTTTGAAACATTGTGAGGAGAGCTTGTTATGAGAACAATCCGCCCGATTCAAACCAGAAAACAACGGCGAGCGTTTACGCTGATCGAGTTGCTGGTCGTGATCTCGATCATTGCCACATTGGCAGCATTGATCCTGCCTGCCGTCCAGAACGCACGCGCCGCCGCCAGGCGAGCCGAGTGCCAGAACAACATGAAACAGCTCTGCACCGCCATCATGAACTTCACCTCAAAGAAGAACGGTCAGTTGCCGCCTTTGGCAGAACGAATTGGAGGGACACAGTATTACCGATCATGGTGCGTGCAATTGCTGCCGGAATTGGATAACGCAGCCGCGAGACGTGAATTTGATGCAAGTGCCGCGGGTACATTTCCGCCATTTTCCATGAAGATGTTTCAATGCCCGGTTGACTCCAACAATTTTCAGATTGATGGTGGCCTGTCATATGTTGTGAACACTGGCTACATCTCGTCGACAACCTGGCCAATGTCTACGGGAGTCAATGGCTGGTCTCACAATGCTGGCTCAGCGAACTGGAATGGTGCTGGCACTGCTGGTTCGCCAGCCGCTTTCACGATTGGCCATGCCACCGGGGTCTTCTTCCCCCCCTATAACGATGGGACGTTCGAAGACCGGTTCAAGCCATCGCTGGATTACATCTCAGCGGGAGACGGACAGACCAACACAATTCTGTTTGCAGAAAACTCGCAGGCACAGAACTGGCACCTGGTCGACTGGTCGGCTGGTGGTACAGGGCTCGGCGATATCGCCTTTGGGATCCCTGCTGTCGTCGGCGTTGATATTGGTTCCACTGCTGGTACTTTGAATCTGGCCACGTCTCTTGTGACGACAATGAACACGTCAACTGCAAACCCAAGCCAGAATATCATCGCTGCCCGAGGAACGCTTCCTCGACCGAGTTCCAATCATCTTGGGACGTCGAACTACGGGTTCGCTGATGGAGCGGCTCGGCAGATTTCGGATGCCATCAACTGGGATGTCTATGCCAAACTGGTTTCATCGAACGGCCAGCGATACAGCCAGAGCGTTCAAGGAATGGAAAACTACTGATCCGGCATGGTTCGCTTGATCAATGAATTCAGCAGGCGGCAGTGTTTCGACGCTGCCGCCTTTTCTATTTGCGGTCGAGAATTCCGCTTCTGAGTCTCAACGGTAATTTCGCGAATCGGGAAAACTCTATTGCCTGGCTCTTCAGCCGGGGTGTCCGGCGGTGAGATCTGCGAAAACTCTCGATCAAATCCTACGCCAAGCCTTACGCGGCGCGGCGAGTTTGTTGCTGACGCTGGATGACCGCAGAGACTGCCGCTGAGACTCGGTCGGTCGACAGTTCTTCCATGCAGGCCAGGTACCGTGCGCCTCGGTTTGGGCAGCAAATTCGATAGCTCGCGTGACAGTCGACGCACGTCGACACAAGTTCGTGAGCGGCGCCGAGTGGTCCGGAGATCGCCGGGCTCGTGCAGGTGAACAGGCCGACGACAGGTGTGTCGAGGCTCGCCGCCAGATGCAGCGGGCCGGCGTCGTTCGCCAGCAGGCAATCCGCTTGCTGCAGAAAGGCGGCCAGTCGAATCTGTGACGTTTTCCCAACGAGGTTCAGAACGGGTTTTGACGGAATGAACTTCTGCATCAGCGAAACAAAGTGTTCGCCAGCCGCGATTTCGAGATCGCCACCGAGCACGGCGACGCCACACCCGTATTGCCGTATTGCCTTGCAGGCGACGACGGCGAAGTTTTCGACAGGCCATCGCTTTGTCAGCGAATCGGCGCCCGGATGGATTGCCAGCAGCGGACGTCGAATCGTGCTGGCCTGCTCGATGGCCCATTCGCGAGTTCGGCTGTCAATTGTAATCTCGCTGACGCGCCGAAGATGCCCGACACCGAGAGCCTCCGCAACTCGCCAGTACCGCACGAACTCTGGTACCAGCGGGCCAGAATCAGCGATCAGGTCGGTGTATGTGAAGCTGGAGCCTTCCCTCGCCGTTTCCAGACCCAGACGAACGGATGCACCCGTCGCCAGACTCATCAGGCCCGTGCGCAGCTGCCCCCGGAGGTCGATCGTCAAGTCAAACCGCCGTGCCTGTAATTCGCGAAGCAGCGGCCGCCAATGGTGGATCATTTCGCGACGTTTGTACGGAATCACGTGAGCGACTCGCTGGTGACCTTCGAGTAACCCGGAATTATCTTTGCTGACGATCGCGGTCAGTTCTGCATCGGGAAACCGTTCGGAAAGGGCGGGGAACAGCGGCAGACTGCGGACCACGCCACCCAGCGAATTCGGCAGAAGTATACCGATTCGTTCTTGTGTGATCGCGTTAAGTCGCTCGGTCAGGTCCGACATCCGTTTCCACCAGTCTGTCCCGGAGTCGAGAATCTCACACTGCGGGAATTCTCCAGTTCGAGCCACCATGCTCGGTGAGGGACGGACTGTATCGGCGATTCGGTTTCAGCGGCAATATCGACGCTCGTGGCAAGTATCAGTCCGCAGTTTGCCACTTCCAGCCGGCAGCGAAAGTCTATTCAGAACGGGCCGGTCGACCGGTGAGGTCCACCTTGATCTTCACCTTTTTGCCGTCTCGCCAGACAGTGACTTCGACCAGTTCTCCGACATCCGAAAGGCTCACTCTGTTGATCAGATGGCTTTCGTCAAGGACTTCAACGCCGTTGAACTCAAGAATCACGTCGTTGTACTTCAGATCTGCCTGGGCGGCCGGAGTGTTTGGATATACTTCCAGAATCCTGGCTCCCCGGCTGCGGTACAGCGAAAGCTGTTGTGCGGCTTCGTAGTCAAACTCGGAATCCAGTTTCACGCCAAGATAGGCTCTTCTGACAGATCCGTACTCAAGCAGATGACTCACGACATGCCGGACCAGATTGCTTGGAATACTGAATCCAATCCCTTCATTTCCACCGTGTGTCGATGCAATGGCCGTGTTGATGCCGAGCAGCTTTCCCTGCAGACCGATCAGCGGTCCGCCGCTGTTTCCTGGATTGATGGCAGCGTCTGTCTGAATGAAATCCTGGTTAAGCACGACGGAACGGTTGCCGATTCCCAGCGAACTTCTTCCCCGGGCGCTGACGATCCCCATGGTCACTGACTGGCTCAGGCCGAACGGACTTCCGCAGGCCAGCACGATATTTCCGATTTCGAGCTTGTCCGAATCTCCCCAGCGAAGCGGTTCCAGGTTGACGGCTTCTACTTCCAGAACGGCGATGTCGCTGTATCGGTCTTCCCAGACTTTGAGCGGATGAATGACGCGCCCGTCGCTCAAGTGAATTGATATCGATTCCAGATCCGGCAACGCATCGTTGATGACGTGTCGGTTGGTGACGATGTACGTCCCGGGCCGTTTGAGGCTGCTCATGACGACGCCGGATCCGGTTTCCTCGACACGTCCACGCGGCGGAAGTTTCCGAAAGCTGTTGATGTGCACAACGCCCGGCATGACAACGCGAGCGATTTTCGACAGGACTCGGCTGGTGTCTGCCAGCGATGAATCGCCAGCGTCAAGTTCACGGTAGATCTTTTCAGATTCCGCCTCATTGAGGTAATCTGCCTGAGCAGAACCGGCTGGCCCCTGGAGACTCAGACCGGCTCCGAAGCCGAACCCCAGGGCGATCCCGAATCCGCATAAAAGCATCGATCGAGTCGTTTTCATCCTGCGGCTCCGTGGGAAAGCGGTGGAAATAAACAGCGATGAATGAACGACGAGCGTCAGCTGTTGAGCCGCCTGTCAGTTCATGCCGTGTCTCATTCCCTGGCCGATCCGGGCAATGATTGATTGCACAAGTCAGCGATCAAATTTCAAATCGTCGATCGTGATTTCGTGTTCGCTGAAGCGGTTTTCGTATTCGCAGGCCATGTCCCAGTTGACTTCCAGAGCTTCGGAAGTGCCGGCAACTTCTTCGGAACGCTGGCACGCGACGCACATCACGGTGTATGGCAGAGCCTTGAGTCGTGCGATGGGAATGGCTTCTTCGCAGCTGTCGCAGCTTCCGTATCGTCCATCGCGAATCATCAGGATAGCACGCTGAATGTAAAACAGTTCGCGAGTTTCGATGGACGCGAGCTGCGAATTCAGCTCGTTGACGGCGCCTTCGCTGGCAACGTCACCAAGATCGCCCACGTTAAGTCTGGTCGTCTCAACGCTGCTGAAATCAACGTCAAGCGACAGCTTTTCTCGCAGCTCGTCACAGCGGGCCATGAGTCGCTCATGGAGACGAAGGAGTGCATCGGATCGGGACATGTCGTACGTCCTGGACTGTCAACTTTGAGGTGGATCGCGGAACTGACCGCAGACTGACGCATCCCCTGAAGATACGCTGACGGGGAAACGTTCGCCTGCTTGGATCGAACCGGCAAACATACACCACCCTCACCACCGACCTGACGATTACGCAGGGTTTCCGTCAGCAAACAGGTCGACCTTGCTTACCCGAACCGCAGGAGCCGCAGAACCGGTGTACCTGGAACGGTTGATCGTCGGGTGAAGTCGGCAGAAGAATCACACTCCGTAAGACCCATCCACGACAGAATTTCGGCAGAATCAAGGAAACTGTCGAAATCGTCATGTGCTTTTCGCAGGGTACCGTACTAGATATAGTACGTGCCTCGTTGTCGCTAACAACGTCGCTCGAACTTACTGTCTGGTCAGGAGTTGAGTCACAGGACTTTCAGTAGCCGCTGCCTGATGGCACAGTGCAGGCGGTCGACCGGCCACTGACCAGGACCGAAGGCTTCAGTGCCGTCGCCGTCATCAATGTTGCTGTCAACGCAGAAACAGATTCGTTGCAACGCGAAAACTCACCCACGTATCCCGCCCTGCTTTGTTGAAGCCTCGTTACTCTCCGGTTGTCAGTGAGGATTATGCTCCAACGACGATTCGTTCGGAGCGAGTCCAGATCGGCTGACGGCAGAGCCTCTTTCCGAAAGTCATCTGAGAATGATTCCACTCAGGAACGTATCCTGCGGGACATCGTCTGATTCACCATCCGTTGTGTTGATGGCTGCAGTCGTGTCGGCTTTGTTTTGCGTTGGGGGTTGCACTGAAGACCCCCAGATCACAAGGCGGCTCGTGCCGAAGCCCTCGGATCTTTCGGCGGAAACGCACGGGACACCAGCTGTGGAAGAGCGCCCGGGTGTCGCAGCGCGACCGCAACGCCCAGTCTCGACAGAGAAGATCGACGGTCGAATGCTGGCCGCCGTCGTGCCAGCGGGCGGACAAGGGTGGTTCTTCAAAATCTCAGGAGCCGCCGAGGCTGTCGCTGCTGAGGAAGAGAAATTCGCCACACTGCTGAAGACACTGAGAATCGAAGATGGTCGCCCCGTCTGGACGACACCAGTGGGTTGGACGGAGACAGCAGGATCAGGCATGCGCGCTGCCACGTTTACGATGGGCGCGGACGATGCACCGCTTGAGTGCTCGGTGATTGCGCTGCCAGCTGAAGATGCATCTTCTGACGATTACCTTCACTCCAACATCAATCGCTGGCGAGGACAGTTGGGACTGGAGCCTCAGACTGTGGCGGCTCTGAAAGAGTCCGACGAATTTCATCAGTTTGAACTGGCAGATAAAACCACGATTACCTGGGTGAATCTTGCTGGCCAGGTAGCTGCTCCGGTCGGTACTGCTTCGCCGACTGCTTCCGCCGCGCCTTCCGCACCAGGACCGTCGCTGCCGCCGGGACATCCACCGGTCGGCGCAGTAGCTGAGTCCAGGCCTGAGCCTGACAAAGGCAAAAGCGAAGCGCAGGCGTCGCTTTCGGAAATGAGTTTCGCTGTTCCGGAAGGCTGGGTTCCCGGCCCGTTGCGTCCCTTCCGGAAGATTTCGTGGAACATTGACCACGAGGGAAAGACTGCCGAATTCTACATTTCCTCGTTGGCCGCAGCCGGTTCCGAAGTCGGGCCGAATGTCAATCGCTGGCGAACTCAGGCGGGCCTCAAGGCGCTCAGCGAAAAGGAACTGGCGGACGAAGTGGAAGATATTTCGATCGATGGTGAGGCCGGTCAGTTCGTCAGGATCTCAGGCGAAAAGCAATCAATCATCGGAGCAATCGTCGTCAAAGGTGACACCGGCTGGTTCTTCAAACTTGTTGGCGATCCAGCGGTGGTCTCCGACGAGAAAGACAACGTCAAAGCATTCATTAAGTCGGTTCGTTTTTTTCGATAGCCCCTGGTCGTCAATACCTGCCCCTCTGCTCGTGTGCCACTGGATACCTGGTTCAGGCAAGGACGCTGAGCGGCAAGGCGCTAGCCGCCGGTATCTTCGACAGAACACTACCCGCGGCTAGCGCCTTGCCGCTCACAAAGATATAAACCAGTACCAGTGGCAAACGACGTCCTCTGCTCTGAATCTACGAATTCCACAAATTTGAGTCACTCCCCCAGTGCTGCGTCGGCAGCCGGAGAAAACCATGTCCAGCCAGGCATCCCCTGACGAGACTTTTTCGATCGACAAGCCCGCAGGTCCGTCAGCCGCCTCACAGATCCGACAGGCGATTAAGCCGCTGGCGTCATTGAAGCTGACCGTCTCTCTGTTCGGTTTTTCGATCTTTCTGATTCTGGCCGGAACACTGGCGCAGGTCGAACTCGACATCTGGGACGTCGTACGCGACTACTTCCGCTGTTGGTTCGCGTGGGTGCCGGTTCGGACGTTCCATCCGTTGTTCGCTCCCTATCTCGACCTGAGTGGAGTCTCAACGCGCATCGGCATGTGGTTCCCTGGCGGGTATCTGATTGGCACGCTGATGGCCATCAATCTGGCGACAGCGCACTCGCTTAAGTTCACGGTTCAGGCGAAGGGACCGCGATTGACCGGCGGACTTCTGGTCACGGGCATCGGAATGGTGGCGACGTGGCTCGTCATCGAAAGTGGACACAGCGACAACTCCGTTCAGGCAGCGACGATCGGATGGGATACGCTGTGGAGCCTGCTCAAGTTTCTGTCAGTCAGTCTTCTGCTGACCACTGCCTGGGGCATCACCAGTAAATGGAGTGACAATCGCGCAGAAGCTCTCAGCCTGTGCGGCGTGTTTGCGATTCTGACGACCGCGGCCTGGTTCCTGTTTAACCCGCGAGAAGCCCTTATCGACGACTCCGGCATGCGGATACTCTGGCAGTTGATCAAGGGCTGCGGCGCGTCCGTCATCATGCTTGCTGGCTGTATGATGCTGTTTCGAAAGCGAGCGGGAGTGGTGCTGCTGCACGCTGGCGTCGGACTGATGATGCTCAATGAAGTGGTTGTTGACACCGCCCACGTCGAGACACAAATGCGGATTAACGAGGGCGAGTCCGTCAATTTCTCCGACGACATTCGTGGGTTCGAACTGGCTTTCGTTAACCGCTCACGAGAAGACTTCAACGACGAAATTGTGATCCCGAAATCGATGGTTGTCGTCGCCGGACAATCAGAAACCGCAGAAGGCAAAGTGCTCTCGAACGCCGAAATGCCGTTCAATGTCGAGATCGTTCAGTTCCTGCAGAACTCGAACCCGTTGGAGCGAAGACAGATTCGGATCGAGGTCGCTGCGACTCTTGGCGTTCCTCCCTTTCAGATCAGTGGTGCCGAAAAACTCTCCGACTTGAACGCCGACTCTGCCAAAGTTGACGCCGTGTTCGACAGTCTGGCGACAACACTCGGGACGGAATTCTCGCCGGCACTCCGAAAACGCCTGAGCACGGTTGACGAAGTCGTCAACTACGTCTTTGACGAACACAATCCAGCGTCGACAGGTCCTGGAGAAGACATGATCGTTTCCGAAGTTCGGCCCGGTGCAGGCACGGATTCCGGAGGCGCAGTTGACCTGACCGCTGCCTACGTTCGCGTTATTGACAAGGCGACAGGCAAAGAGCTGGGAACGTTTCTGACGGGCGTCTTCTTCGAACTCGTGAAACGATCCGAGTGGGCACCGAACCGCGTGGTTGTTGATGGTCAGACGTGGGATGTCTATCTGCGATTCAAACGGCACTACAAGCCGTACACCGTTCAATTGAAAGACGTCAGCAAGACTGACTACGTCGGGACCAGTACGCCTCGCGACTACCGATCGGTGGTGCGAATTGTTGAGCCGAAAGCGGGCGAGGACTTCGAGCAGCACATCTGGATGAACAACCCGCTGCGTTATGCCGGCGAAACGTTTTATCAGAGCAACTACGGCCCACCGGATCCGGTAACGCAAAAGGAGTCGACCACATTGGCCGTCGTCTCCAATACGGGCTGGATGATCCCGTACGTCTCGTGCATGATCGTCGCGACAGGCATGCTGGCTCATTTCTGGATTGTCATGGTGCGATTCCTGCGTCGACGGGACGTCGGTCAGACCTCTCCGGGAACATCGTCAACACCGCAGACACAGTTGGCCAGCTACGACCTGCCAGAGTCGTTGGTGGTAAAGATCATTCCCTGGGTCGTCATGCTGCTCTTCGCAGGCTGGCTTGTCAGCAAGTCACGAATGCCCAGCTACGAGTCCACACAAGCCAACCTCCAGGAATTCGGCAAGCTGCCGCTGGTTTATGAGGGGCGAGTGAAACCCTTTGACACACTGGCTCGAAACAGCCTGAGAATTCTTTCGAACCGCGAAACATACAAGGACAAGAACGGCGACACGCAGCCAGCCATTCTGTGGCTGTTGGATGTGATTGCTAATCCGTCAGCCGCTCGGGAGCACCGAGTGTTCCGCATCGACCATCCACAGATTCTGAAGCAACTCGAACTGGAACGCCGCAAGAGCCACCTGTATTCGCTGGACGATTTCTTCGAGAAAATTCCGGTCCTCGTGGAAATGGCTAACGAAGCTCGCAGTAAAGACAGCAAAGAGCGAAATGCGGACGAGCGGAAATTCGTCGAACTGCACAGCAAGCTGGGGACGTTCGATCTGCTTGTCACGACGTTTCAACCGCCTGACATCCGCATCGATGAATTTGATCAGGAGAAAATCCGGACTCAGGTACAGGCTGCCATGCGGGTTCTTCAGCAGATTGACGAAAGACAACCTCCGTTGGCTGTGCCTCCGGTAAAGAGTGATGCAGGCAAGGATTTCACGGCGAGTGAAGACTGGGAGACATTCGCCAGAGGTATAACGAAGTCCTATCTGGCGAAGACGCTGCTTGGCCAGGAGACCAGTCAACCTGTCGAGTTCCTGACGGAGATTATGGTCGCTCACTCGAACGGTAATGCTGAAGATTTCAACAAGAGAGTCGGTGACTATCACCGCTGGCTGGCGAAGAACAAACCGGAAGACCTCGATGCCGCGCGCGTCAGCTTCGAAACGTTCTTCAATAATTTCTCACCATTCTACTACTCGGCGTTCAGCTACCTGTTTGCGTTTGTGTTTGCTGTTGCCGGTTTGCTGGGCTGGTCGCGATCGCTCAACCGGACGGCTTTCCTCGTGATCCTGGCAACGTTTTGTGTCCACACGTTCGCTCTCGGCGCTCGCATCTACATTTCCGGTCGACCTCCGGTCACGAACCTTTATTCGTCGGCCGTGTTTATCGGCTGGGGTTGTGTATTGATGGGGATGGTCTTTGAGTCGATCTACAAGCTGGGCATCGGCAACATTATCGGCGCTTCTCTGGGCGCGATTACGCTGGGAATTTCGCACCTGCTGTCTGGAGATGGCGACACCTTCAAGGTTCTGCAGGCGGTGCTTGACACGCAGTTCTGGTTGGCAACTCACGTGGTCTGCATCACGCTGGGATACTCGACGACGTTCCTGGCGGGGACGCTGGGACTGTACTACGTGCTGGCAGGAGTCATTTCGACACGAGTCACTGCTGAAACCCGAAAAGATTTGTCGCGAATGATCTACGGAACGGTTTGCTTCGGCATCTTCTTCAGCTTTGTCGGAACCGTGCTGGGAGGCCTGTGGGCCGACGATTCCTGGGGCCGCTTCTGGGGTTGGGATCCGAAAGAAAACGGTGCCCTGTTGATCGTTCTCTGGAACGCGATCCTGCTGCACGCTCACTGGGACAAGATGGTCGGCCCTCGCGGACTGGCTGTGCTTGCTGTCGGCGGCAACGTCGTGACGAGCTGGTCATGGTTCGGAGTCAACGAGCTGAGCGTCGGGCTGCACGCGTACGGTTTCACCGAAGGAGTCTGGGCAACGTTGTGGGCGTTCTGGTTGAGTCAGGCGGTAGTGATGATCGTCGGTGTGTTGCCAACCCGATTCTGGCGGAGCTACGCAGGTGCGCCTGCAACAGTCGCAGAGACGGATGCACGACCAGCCGATGCGGAAGCGTGAAGCCTTCGTTCGAGTTACTGGTGCGGACGCCGATTTGATTCGGACCGTTATGGAATGCATTGGCAAAAACGTTCCGAATTGATCCGTCATTCGAGCGAACGCGGGAATGAAGCAGTAGTGTTCGTCGCATGTTCATTTCGGGGAATGAGATTTCGCGCGGTGACAATCGAGACGCCTTCCGTAGGGCCGGTTCCTACCGGCCTCACACGCTAATCACATACGGACGGCCGGTAGGAACCGGCCCTACTCGGCGACAGCCGAAAGTGCGTGCCGCTCACTCCTCACTTGTTCGTGGCCGGGAGTCCTGTTCATGGCCGGCGGATCTCTGACGACAGGTTTCCGCCTACTTGAATGTTGTCAGAACAATTCGCTTCTTAACCGGATACCACTTGCTGATTCGTTTCACCAGGCGAGCGACGACTTCCGGGTTGTCTGCAGCCAGGTTGGTTGTCTCAGCCGGGTCGGCGATCAGGTCAAACAACTGCGGGCGTTTCTCAGTACGAGGATGAGTCGTCTTGTACCGATTCACTTCGCCGTCATATGTCAGCAGCAGTTTCCAGCGACCTTCGATACACCAGCGAAACAGAAGTGACGCCTCCGGGTCTTCGATATCGGCAATGTCATGTGCAAAGCTCTCGCCGAAGATTGCGTCGCGGTCGATCTTCCTGCCGTCTTTGAGGTTGGGCAGAAGATTGAGTCCTGGCAGGTCGCCTGGAATTGACGATCCCCCCGCAGCCAGCATGGTCGGCACCAGATCGATGCTGCTGACAAGTTCATCTCGGATCGCTGGCTTCAGATGGTTCGGCCAGGAGAACATGACCGGAGTGCGAATACCGCCTTCGTACGGTGTCTGTTTGGAACGGGGTGCGTAGCCGTTTCGTGCGGGATCCTGAATCCAACCGTTGTCGGTGACGTACACGATCAACGTATTGTCGCGCACACCTTTCGCTTTCAGGTGATCGACGAGTTGCCCACAGGTCTCGTCGAACCAGTCGCACATCGCGTAGTACTTTGCGATGGTGATTGGTCGATCTTCCTGCATGTACTTGTCAAGAATTCGCTCGGGCGGATTGTGAGGGGTGTGAGGCAGGAACGGGGCGTACCACAGAAAGAAGGGCTTGTCCTGTGTGACGGCTGCGTCGATGAACGACGTGACAGGTTCCATGCCTTCTCGACCGATTTTCAGTCCGTCGTCCCCGTGTCGTCCGCCCGGCTCGGGAAAGCCGCGAGTCATGCCGTGCGTGAAGCCACCGCGAGTGAAGTTGCCTTCCCACCATTTGCCGCTCTGATGACTCAGATAGCCCTGTTTATCGAGCAACTCGGGAACGGTTTCAAATCGGTCGATGTTCGCGATCAGTGCCGCCCGACGTTCGTTATACAGTTCGGAATCAGGTTTGGCGTATTTGGGGGACGGATCATTGCCGGTAACGCCATGCTGACTCGCATAGTGTCCCGTGATCAATGTCATCAGAGAAGGTCGGCACAATGCGGTCGGCACGTAGCCGCGAGGAAAGACGACACTCTCGCTGGCAAGAGCATCCAGATGTGGCGTTTTGATATCCGGATGTCCCATAAATCCGTAATCCGTCCACGCCTGATCGTCAGACAGAATCAGGACAATGTTCGGGGCATCAGCAGCGGAGACACTGGATGCGATTGTCAGAGCGACAAAGGCCAGGACGGACAGGTGATGACGTCTCATGCGTGATGAACTCCGTATCGGTGAATCTTGCTGAGAGTGGCGGAATTGTTTTCGCTGCGAAATTCGCAGGACTCGCAATGTGCCGCCTAGCGCGGCGAAATGGTAGTGGCTGGGACCGAGTCGTTCACGCCCTGCCGTTCAGTTCAGACGGTGTCCGTCGCGCGAGCGGCACGCATCGAAACACGTTGGGCAGCTCACTTGAGATCCCGAACATAAACGTTCGCAAAGTCAACGGCACCGTCTGGAACGATTCGCAGCGGACCGCTTTGCGGGGCTCCGTCAAGTTCGCGATCGTTGATGCACGATGCTCCGTTGACCGTCAGATTCAGGATGTTGCCTCGCAGCGTGCCTTCGAACCGAGTCCAGCCTCGCCCTGCAAGATGCGGTTTCAGCTCCGAATCATTTGTGTCGATCGCGATTGCGGCGACGTTTGATCCTCGCAGCAGAACCCTCGCCACGCCTGACGACTCCTTGAGACGAACGTCGAAAACGAATCCAAAATCTCCATAGTTGTCGACGGTCTCGATCGAAGCGTCGCTGTCCCTGGACTTGCCATCGCAGGAAAACACCCAGTCATTCGTATGCCAGCGGTTTGCGGCCTCTTTCGGAATCCTCCACCCGGAGAAATCGACGCCTGTGTAAAGACAACGGTAATCTCGATTGGCGATAGCGACATGTTGCGGGTCGATCGGAGTGTCGGGCAGCTCTTTGATCTTCACGTTGCGGTAATGGACGATGCCCCCTTCCGATTCCAGGCAGATGTATCCTTTGCGAGGGCTGCAGTCCTGCCCTTGCGTCACGACTTTACCGTTCACGGCGAGCGAGATGTTTCCGTCCTGGCAGGTGATTCGATAATGGTTCCACTGCGGACTGGGGTGTGAGCGTTCTTCCGTCGGAAACGCACGACTTCCGCCACGACCGTTGATGGGAGTCATCGTCGCACCGTGGATCGGAAAAATGTCGCCGTGCGTCGTGTGACTGCGACTGTTGCCGTATGCGTTCTCAAGAACCTGCACTTCGATGCCGCGGTGAAACGGCACTCCTCGCGCCGTGATGTCGTCGGCCCAGACGAACACTCCCGCGTTGCCGCGCGGTACCATGTGTCGCCATTCGAGTTCCATCACAAAATTCTGAAACATCCGGTCGGTACGCAATTCGCCGATTGGTTTTCCTGAGCAGACCAGCATTCCAGCTTCGATTTTCCAGGTGGACGGAGCCGTGTTGACGGGCACCCAGCCGGAGAGATCTTTTCCGTTGAACGCCAGCTGAAAACCATCTTCGGCGTCACCGTCTGCGGACCACGCTTCGGTCGCCATTTGTGGAGCAAGCAAAACGGCAAGGGAAAATATCAATACATAACACCGGCTGAATGCAGAGCGGATTTGGCGAGGCATGTCATGAGTCTCTGTTGCGGGGTGCAGAACCGGGAGAGAGACCATCACGTTAATCACGAATCGGCGAGCGTGCCACCGCTGGCATTTATCAGCCCGTAGACAACGCTGTCCGAGTCGCTGCCTGCGCTCGGCACCCTGATTGGACAGAGCCGCTGTTGAATCCGGGAAAGTCGTAGCGTACAGCGGATGTGTGGAGTCCGTTCAGTTTTCAGACGCGGCAATTTCTGAAAGTATTCAACCGAGGTGGATTGCCGGACAAGAGTACGGAATCAGACTATAGAAGAGCCGGTATGACGACGATCGCCGCGGTTATGCGACTCTCGATGATCTCTCCTGAATCCTGCTTGAGTTGGCAGGCTCCGCTTTGAACTTCGCCAGTGCATTCGGCACCGAACAGGAACACAGAAACAATGAACCGAATATCCACATCGTTAGTCCTCGCCTGCGTGATGGCTTGCGGCAGCGCCGCCTATGCTCAGGGCGGACCTCGTCCGACAGATTTGGGGGCTTCCGATCTGGACCTGGGTGAGCCGGGCATTGCCTGGTACACGACCTGGGAGACCGCTCAGGCGGAGGCGAAACGCAGCGGTCGACCGATCATGTTCGTGGCTGCCGCGACTCAGTGTCACGGTGTATCCGGGGTGTTCTGACCTGGCTACACCGCTACGCAGAACGGTCTGTTCGCGTCCAAAGAGTTTATCGATGCTTCTCGCGATTTCGTGTGCGTCCGCATCGACTCGTACGAAACTAAAGAGCACCAGGCATACGTTCGCACGTTCCTCAACGGTCGGTTTGAGAACAGTGCGTTCTGCCTGCTGGCTCCAAACGGTCAGGACTGGCTGACCAGAGCTGGTCGCGGTCCCGAGATGGTGCTGGGACACAGGTCGTCTGTCATCCGGATGAAAACGGTTGCGGCTCAGTATGCGGCGAAGGATGACGTTAAGCAGGCGATCGTTCAGGATTTCCACAGCGTTCGCCAGGCTCTGAATGTTGCGTCCGCCGATCAACGAGTCCTCGTTCTGGTCAGTGGTTCGAAGGTGGAAACAGATAACCTGCGCTCTTCGCTGCGGTCAGTTTCCAACGATGACCGCATCATCGGAAGATTTCACTTCGACTTCGACGAAGGTGACGAGTGGCGAAAGACGGTCACCGGAAACAAGGCCGGACCAGGCATTGTTGCCATCCGACCGGGCGAGTTCGGTCTCGATGGAAGCGTGATGAAACAGTTGTCGTTGAGTGCTGACAGTTCAGAGATCATCACAACGCTGCTGGCGGCGAACTCCGAGTTCGCGAAGACGACAAAGAAGAAGGTGTACTCGTCGCATGTTTCCAGGGGAAACAAACTCGGTGTGTACTTCGAAAGTGTCGTCCCCTACGGCGAAGATCGAGACGGCGACGGCAGGATTGATCACCTCGGCGGAAAAGGGGCACGACCGCTGCCGGGAAGCCGTCCACGTCCATAGGGCTGTATCGAGTATTCGTCATGTGCAGAAACTGCTGCCGCCGGGCGCAGGACAGAAGAATCGGGAATTCCTATCGACGTGTAACGGGCCGATATTCTGGTTCTCTGTCAGCTGCGCATGCTGGGATCGCCGATTTCGTGGCTTGAGCGGAAGTGGGGTCCAGTCAAAGTAAGCACGGGCTTATCTCACTGTTCAGCTCCGAAAGAGCACTAATCGTGTACTGTCGGATCCGCATCAAGGATGCAGTCATCGATCGCCAGCGCGGACGTTTCACGAATCAGAACCGAATGGTCCCGGTTGCGGTGGATGTCGGACAGGATTACCTGGGCGGTCGAAGAACCGCCGATCGCCAGTCCTGATCGACCGTTCTCCCGCAGTGTGATATTGCGAAGCTGCACGTTGGTCGCCAGATCGTGCAGGTTCACGCCGTCGAGACGAAAGTGTTGAATCGTCAAGTCCGAAATCACGATGTGACGAGCTGCGAAAATCGTGATTCCGCAACTCCGTCGTGCGATGGACATGTGCAGTGTTGACGGACTGACCAGTCGCTCGCTCTGGTAGTAAACAGCGCCGTGCCAGACGCACCATTCATTGGTCTGAAGCTTCGGCACGGAGTTCCATTCTTCACCAGAGTCAGGCCGCAATTCGGACAGAGCCTTGCCATCTCGAACGAGCTGAAAGTACCCCTTGCGGTAAGGAACCAGTTTCCACAAATCACGCCCGACTTCGGCCCAGGCCCCGGAGGGAACAATCATCGCTCCCGTCAGCGTGGCACCATTGCCGACGATCGTGAATGGACGATCGGCATGTCCGCTGTGCTTCGTCCCCTGAAGCGTCAAATTGTCGTAGTAAGGGACGCCGGTGTTGGCGACTTCGATCGTGTCACCAGACTCTGCCAGTTGCAGCGCTCTCGATATTGACTTCACAGGCCCGGTCAGCACATTCAGAGGCTTGTCGACCAGGCCATCATTGCGTTCTGAACCCGTCCGATTGTTGACATAGAAGACCGCAGCTCCAGCTGACTGCACCGCGCTGAGCGAAATCACCGCGAGACTCGAAAATGCAACGAGCAGACAGGCAACAGGTTTCACGATTATGCTCCGGCTTCTGAGTACCGAGGGAAACACGGTTCGGACACCTCAATCCCATCGACGCGGGTTTGCGCTCGAAACGAGTTTGCACCTGGAAAGTCACTGATCCGGGCGCCCTGGACCTGGATAGATCGTCTCCAAAGGCGATCGACCGTCAGCAACATCGACGAGAGCCGATCACTTCGGAGTAACGGGGTACGGCAGTGACTGACCGGCAAGGCCTGCCGCCAGATTCTGAACCGTCATTTCCATCATTCTTTGCCTGGTCCGGTGAGACGCGCTTCCCAGGTGCGGTGCGATGACCAGATTCTCCAGTGCCAGCAAAGGATGGTTTCGTGGCAAAGGCTC
>JAQBWV010000431.1 GCA_027624335.1 Planctomycetota bacterium | reverse complement strand
CAGCGTCTCTTTCGTTTCGGTGGCGACGTCCATGATCTCGGGGACGGACATTTGCATCCGAAACGCCATCTCGTACTGAGCGATGCGAGTCTGCGTTTCGGGGTCGCCGAATTCGTCAAAATGGTCGCTGTTGATCTGAGCGATCCGGTCCAGCATGCGTCGCCGCATGTCTCGATCAACGCCTGCCGGGTTTTCGAGATACAGCACTGGATCGGTGCCGGATCGCAGTTTGACTCCCTGGTGCCGCGATGGCAGAAAACCGCTGCCCCACAGGCGTGAATACAATGCCTGCTTCTGACCTGGCCCTCTGGAGATCATCACGATGTATGCCGGCAGGTTCTGATTGAAACTGCCCAGACCATAACTCACCCAGGCACCCATACTGGCTTTGCCCGGCTGCTGCACTCCCGTATTGATGAGCGTAATCGCCGGGTCGTGGTTGATGGCTTCGGTGTAGACGGATTTGATGATCGAAATGTCATCGACGATGCCGGCGATCTTCGGCAGGATCTCGCTGACCCAGGTGCCGTGTTCTCCGTGCTGTCGAAACTTGAACATGGGAGCGACGACAGGGAACGACTTCTGCCCCGATGTCATCCCGGTCAGACGCTGTCCCTGCCGAATGGACTCCGGAAGTTCCTGGCCGTGCAGCTCGCGAACTTCCGGGTGGTAATCGAACGTGTCGATGTGAGAGGGGCCTCCGGACATGAAGAGGTAGATCACCCGCTTTGCTCTCGGAGCAAAGTGCGGCAGCCCCGGCAGTCCACCTCGACCATTGTCTGTTGCGGCGAAAGTCGGCGTTGCTGATTCACCAATCAGCGACGCCAGCGCGGCAGCACCGACAGCTCGCGACGAGTTATTCAGCAGGTCGCGACGGGTTGTTCTGAGTTGAAAATCGGTAAGTGGGTTCATGATGTCTCGGGTCGATTGAGAGTCTCTTGGAATTGTCGCGGCAATCGCAATTCAGGTCATTGTCCGCGGTTCAGATCAAGGACGCAGTTCGAAGTCGGATCGATGGTCACTGAGAGATTACCTCCCATGACAATGTGTCCCGGACTGGGGACCGGCGTGAAATGCACGAGGCACTTGCCATTCTGCATAGAGGCAGACATATCCATGGTTTCGATGGCGTATTCCAGTTCTCGCGCTTTTGCCATCGCGACTTCGATGCCGGCAAGTAGTCGGGTTTCGTATTCGTGAGATGTACTCATGACTGGTCCTCGGAATCGATCTGTAACACGTCGTCTGTTACTCCCAGTACCTTGACCGTCCCGTCATTCCCGATGCAGTACGTTCGAACCGGGCCGATCACAAAATGCCACGGTCCGATTGTTTCAGGATACTCAGTGACAAGTCGAATGTCTTGACGGCTTGGTTCTTCCTGCCATTCGGGACCGGTGTTGGGATGGGTGTGGAAGCTGCCCAGAATCTGTTCGCCGCGAAATTGACCATCAGGACACAATGGAATCTGAAATGAATCAGCCAGTCCAGCACTCAACCTCCGAACGACAGGCCGCAGTGTGCTGGCGTCGCGAACGATGAATCCACCCTGCTCAATCGGTTGCTTTGTGCCCGACCGACTCTCCAGCAACGCATCTCGAAGCGCGCGTCGTATCGCAGAATCTTCAAAAAGTTGCTCTGCCGAGTTTTCCATAAATCGTCACCTGCCGACTTTGTGCTAACCGCGAGTCAGAACTTCGTCCAGATTCAGGATCATGCTGGTGACGATGGACATCGCCGCGTGAACGGCCGGATCGAGTGTCTTATCGCGGGGAGATTCGCCGACGGAGATCAGTTTTGTTGCTCGTTCTTTGTCGGACTGGAAGAGTTTCAATTCGTCGTGGTAGGCCTGCTTGAGGATTTCACGGACGAACGACCTGGGTCGCACACCCGCCGCCAGTCGATAGGCGTAGTCGATCTGGCTGTCGAGAGATGCTCCACCCTGCTTGAGTGCTCGCTCGGCAAGCGCTCGCGAAGCCTCTACAAACTGCACATCGTTCAGCGTGACCAGCGCCTGCAAAGGCGTGTTGGTGCGGGATCGGGTGAGCGTGCATTTTTCACGCGTCGGTGCGTCGAAGATGGTCAGTGACGGCGCCGGAGACGAACGCTTCCAGTAGGTATACATGCTGCGGCGGAAGAGTTTCTCGCCGTTGTCGCGAGTGAACTTTTCTCCGCTCAGGCTGACTTCGTTCCAGAGTCCATCCGGCTGGTACGGTTTCACGCTGGGACCGCCGATTGTCGCGACCAGCAGGCCCGACGCGGCGAGAGCGTTGTCGCGAATGAACTCGCCCTGCAATCGAAATCGAGGGCCGCGAGCGAGCAGGCGGTTTTCCGGATCCGCTTCGAACTGTTCCGGAGTGACTCGCGATGACTGACGATAGGTGGCGGACATGACCATCTGCTTGAGCATCCGCTTGATGTCCCAGCCGTTTTCGACAAAGTCAACGGCCAGCCAGTCAAGCAGGGCAGGATGGCTGGGCCAGTCTCCCTGAGCACCGAAGTCTTCCAGTGTTTTCACAAGGCCCTCGCCAAACAGCATGTACCAGTACCGGTTGACCGTGACTCGTGCCGTCAACGGATGGTCTGGCTGAACGAGCCACTGAGCCAGGCCGAGTCGATTCGTTGGCGCTTCAGCCGGCAATGGCGGAAGTGCGGACAGCACACCAGGATTGACCGGGCTATCCTGTTTTGGCGATGTGTACTGACCTCGGTCGAGAATAAACGTCTGCCGCATCGCGGGCACATCCTGCATCACCATGACCGTGCTGATCGGCTTTTCGGACGCGGCGATCTGCGTCCTGAGATCTCGAAGCTGTTTCGCTGTCTCCTGCCAGGGCTTGTCGTGGTTGGTCAAGTAGAAGTTTCGCAGCACGGCGACCTGTTCCGGCGAGCGTTCATCCGGCTTCATGGCAAGCAGAGGTCCGATCGGATCCGCTCCGGCCAGCGCCTGAACTTCGCTTTCGGTCAACGCGCGGTCGAACAGGCGAACTTCGTCAATCAGTCCCTTGAATCCGCCGCCAGGATTTCGTCGACCCAGATGCAGGGGCGTCGTCGTGCGGATCGTCGCGCTCAATCGGTCCTGTTCGGCTGACCATTCCTGTGGCTTGCCATCAAAGTAGATTTTCACACCGGACGCTTTACTCGAACCGTCATAGGTGACGAAGACGAATTGCCACTCGTCTTTCTTCAGCTTGCCTTTCGTGTTGACCTTGATCGCGTTCGTCGGCCAGGTGTTGATGATGTGAACTGACAGCATTCCATTACTGAACAGCATGTCGTAGCCGCGGTAGGCGTTGCCATCGTTCATCTTCGTGATCGGAGCACCGTTGGCGTTGCCACTGGGTTTGATCCAGCACCCATACGAAAATGCTTCCTTCTGATCGAAGTCGCCGAGCTGGCCGGCTTCGACCCAGTTGCTGGCGTCGCAATCAAACGCCTTCCCAAATTTTCCGTCAGCCCATTTCGTCTTTCCTTTGATCACGATCTTTCGCTGCGGGTCGGCCAGATCGTCGAGTGTCTCGTCGAGCGGCAGATGCGAGACGGCTCCCGTCGGGAGGAATGTTCTGCTTTCCGCAC
>JAQBWV010000430.1 GCA_027624335.1 Planctomycetota bacterium | reverse complement strand
CCATGTCCGGCTGGCTCACACCGATCAGTCGGCACTCGGCGACGACAATTATCGAGGTGAGACCGATCCGCGGAAGCTGCCGCTGGTCATTGCCGGGACCGCAGCCGGTTCCGCGCTGTCGATCGAAGGGGCGGCGTACCTGCGAATACAGGACCTCGTCGTGCGAGGAGCCCGGGCCGCCACCGTATCGGTGACCGGTTCTGTCAACGTCGATTTTCACGGCGTGACCATGTACGGCGGCTCTTCGCCGATCGGCGTGCGCGATACGGCCGGGCTGCGATTGTGGAATTGTGCGTGCCGCGGCATCGCGGCTCCGTGGACATTTCGCGGCAGTCTCAAGTACCGGGCGATTGAGGCGCGGCTGTTCTCGGCGAGCGGCTGGGATCCGACCGGCCGCGACAATCGCGACTTCGAACTGGCTTACAGCGAGTTCACCGACTGCGTCGACGGAGTTTTCCTGGGCAACGTTCGGAATGTGAAGTTTCACCACAACCTGCTCGACAATGTCAGCGACGACGGCATCTTTCTGACGGCGGCAACCGCGTACGACGGAACGACTCCCGGCGGCAACGTACACATTTATCAGAACCTGCTGTCGCGCTGCCTGACGACGTTTGCTTTCGGAGTCGGGCATGGCCGGCAGAAGATGACTCCGACCGGACGGCAGGCCGGAGCCGGCGTTTTCATTTACCGCAACGTGTTCGATCTGCGACGCCCGGTGCACTACCAGCAGCCGGGGCGGGGCGAGCCGGAAGTGACTTCGTCCGGTCGGATTTCCGGCGACCACGGCGGGCCTCTCTGGGAGCCGATGACGATTTACCACAACACCGTCCTGCTGCGCGAGCCGCCGTTTCGCAGCTACTACGCCGGTGGCCTGGGCGGTCATCTGGCGGGCGGATCGATGCGGCGCGTTTTTAATAATGTGATCGTCCAGTCGCAGGGACGCCCCGGGCACGTGCTCCCGCCCGTCGTTCCCGTCCCGACAAAGGCAGAGCTGGCGGCTTTGAGATCTCCACTGAAAAAGACAGATCCGCTGGGCGATCTGCTCGACGGCGACACCGGGAAGAAACCGAAACCGCGAACTCCGGACCTCGATCCGGCGAGCCTCGCAAAACTCAAGGCCGACGCCGCGAAGGCGAGTCAGCCGGCCGCGCCGTTGCCGATCAACTTTCAGGCGGACGGGAATCTCCACTGGGGTTTCGAGTCAGACGCGACGACGGAGAATCTGTTCGGCCGGTTTCGACGCTCACCCGATTTTGAACAGAGCAGGCGGCTGTACGCTGCCGGCTGGACGGCCGCTGACCTTGTGAGCGATCCAGGATTCGCGATGTTTGACGCCGACTGGCGCAGTCGTGTCGATCTTCGCCTGGCGAAAGGCAGTCCCGCTCGAAATGCCGGCGTGCCTCTTTCGAAAGACTGGCCGGATCCGTTGCGCGGTGATTCAACAAGGCCCGATATCGGTGCGGTCCCGGTGCTCGCCGAGCTCTGGCCGGTCGGGGTTTCCGGTCGGCTCGACGTTTTCGGCCGGCCAGTCGAGGACTCAGCTCTGATCGCGGCCGCTCCGCCTGCGAGTTTCCTCGTCGCTGACGATGAGCTTCCCCGAGAACCGAGGTCCGACACAAAACCGGTCGTCATCGTGCAGGGCTACCCGGCATTCGACGCGCCTTTGCTGGAGTTCGGACTGCGTCAACGTGGAGTGCCGTTTGAGTCGCTCACGAAGACGTGGCTGCCGCCAGACGAGTACTCGCGGTACAGCACAGTCATCCTCACCGGTAGCCTGGTTCGCGCACAGATCGAACCGAACCAGTACACCCCGGACGATCTTCTTCACGTGAAAGAATTTCTCAATTCGGGCGGCACGCTGATGCTGATGCGCGGCACCCAGTGGGTGTTCCGCAAACCCGAGGGGCAACAGTTGCTGGCTGATTTGACCGGCAGCAGTGTACGGCGAGCATCCGAGCTCCGGATCCTCGCGCCGGACCACAAGTGGCTGCGACACCTGACAGCGCCACAGAAAAGCGAGTGGACATCGCCCGGCCACGCGGAAGTCATTCGAGCATCCAAAGGCGAGATCATCATCGGGCACGAGGCCGGTCTGACGACGCTCTACCGGGTGCGTGTCGGCCGAGGACAGTTGATCTACGTCGGCTGGGATATCGCTTCGTCCCTTCCGCCCGGCCGGTCGCCGTCGACGGTCGAACAGGAAGAGGCGTCCGAGGCTCAAGTCGGAATCCTGCTGAACATCATCGACGATCTGTTTCCGACGAAGGCTCAGTAGATCGGCCAGGACCAGAACCCCTTCGTCGGACAGCCGCTATTCGCTGTCAGTCGAGAGGATCGGCACTTGCAGCGGCTCCGGTGCGGCTGGATTTGGATCCTTCGCTGGATCAGCAGCTGGCTTCACTTCCGTCGGTGATTCATTTGCCGGTTTGGCATCAGCATCTGTTGCTGCTTCCTGTGTTGTCACGTCACCGCTGTCGGTGGCTGGCTGTTCGGTATCGGTTGGCTGGTGTGTTTCTTCGGTATCTGGCTGGTAGGGGTGATCCGCTTCCCATTTCTTCCAGAAGACGGGCGCTCGAGTTCTGCGCCACAACGACAATGCGTTTCCAACGTGGCTGTAGAACGTGTAGCTGTCGAGAATCTGTTCGGGAGTCTTAGAGACCGTGTTGTTGATAATCCAGTCGGCCGCCTTTTCGATCATCTCGCGCGGTGGATGAAGTTCTTTCGGCGCGATGGCCAGCCACTCCAGGTGATGGCCTGTCGCGATGACTGCTTTGTACTCTTCGAGATCGCTCGGCTTCGTGCGAGCTTCTTCGCCGTCCGGCCAGTTGTACGGCCAGTGACCGTCTTCAAACTGAGTGACGGCCAGGATGTCGCGGACGTTTCTGAGATACTGCATCGCCTCTGCGTGAACGTCGTCCGACAGAATGTCGAACTCGTCATCGAGCCGCACCAGTGCCATCAGCGAGTAGACACGGTGAGTACCTCCGCAGACACCGTAGGTCTTGTGACCTCGCATCTGGCGTCGGGCGATCATGTCGAAACTCAGTTTACGTCGATGACTGTTTTCCCATTCTTTGACCGTCGGCAGCCAGAGACCGAAGGCCATGGCGGACCATTCGGTTTCACGTTCGTCGAGATCGAAATCGTAGATCGCCTGCTCGATCATCTGCTTCAGTGTGCCATTAGGACGTCCGATACTTCGTACCGGCTGATCGAGTGGCACTCCGGCTTCTGACAGGCAGGCCAGTGTGTGGTCATGATGGACCGAGGCTCCTTGTTCGTGTCCCCAGCGGACGTAAACGCCGGTCGGTCGATCTTCCAGCAGCGGAGCGATGTCCGGTCCCCAGGACAAGAGGAACCGGCCGTTGTCCAGCAGCAGGTCTCGCATGTCCGGTCCGGACATGACGGATGGATCCTGAAATTCCGCATCGACATGCCATGTTCTCAGCGCGTGCTCGACATGGTTCGGCCGCAGGTTGTCCGGCGGGAATCTCGGTTGCAATTGTTTCAGGACGGCAGCGAGTTCTTCGTCGCTGACGATGCCCGGTTCGTCGTATAGCGGAGTGATCACAAGCGGTTCA
>JAQBWV010000429.1 GCA_027624335.1 Planctomycetota bacterium | reverse complement strand
ACCAGGCGGGCAGGTCGCGGTGCTGGAGTTTTCGATGCCGCGTAATCGAATCTTCGGGGCGGCCTATCGCTGGTACTTCCGTAACATTCTGCCACGTATTGGCCAGCTGCTGGCGCGAAACAGCGAAGCAGCGTACAAGTATCTGCCGCAGTCGGTCTCGCAGTTTCCACAGGACGAAGAACTCGCCAGTCTGATGCGCGAGGCTGGCCTGGCAGACATTACCTGGACGCCGCTGACGTTCGGCATCGCAACGCTCTATGCGGGACGTAAGCCAGGTGCGTCGACGTATACTCAAAGTGGGAATTGATGAGAGGTTTGGCCGTAGTGAGTAGCTGGCAGACCGGGCATCTCACTGAAACCAGCTTTCGATAAAACTGCGACCGCGAAAGGGTTAGTCATGAGATCATTGATCGTTCTGGTTGTCGCGTTCTTCATCCGTGTCGAAGCTCGGCATGCCTATGGCGAAGAATTGCGACCGAGTCAGCAGACGGCGATTGCTGATGTTGACTCGCGATCCGACGAGCTGAAAGCCGTCAACCAGGCGATCTGGAAATTCGCGGAGGTCGGGCTTGATGAGCACCAGTCTGCGAGCCTGCTCGTCTCGAAACTGAAGCAGAACGGTTTCGACGTGAAGAACGCTGTCTCGGATATGCCGACGGCTTTCGTAGCCAGCTTCGGATCAGGCAAACCGATCATCGGAATTCTGGCGGAGTACGACGCGCTGCCGGGCATGTCTCAACAGATCGAGCCGGAGCGGCTTCCGCTCACGGAAGGTGCGGCCGGACATGCGTGCGGGCATAGCGGTCTCGGCACAGGAGCGCTCGGTGCAGTGCTGGCCGTGAAGGCGGCGATGGAGAAGCACAAACTCAATGGAACGATCCGCCTCTACGGGACGCCTGCTGAAGAAACCGTCATTGGAAAAGTCTACATGCTGCTGGACGGCCAGTTTGATGATCTCGATGTCTGCCTGCACTGGCATCCGTCAACAAAGACCGGTGCGTGGGCCGGAAGTTCAAAAGCTGTGGTTTCCGCCAAGTTCACGTTCGACGGCGTCTCGGCTCACGCTGCAGGCAATCCCGAAAAAGGCCGGAGCGCTCTGGACGCCGTCGAGCTGATGAATATCGGTTCTAATTTCATGCGGGAACACACCAAAGAAGACGCCCGAATTCACTACGTCATTACTGACGGCGGCGGAGCACCTAATGTCGTGCCGCCGAAGGCGACTGCCTGGTACTTTGTCAGAGCCGACACACACGAGGATGTCGAGTACTACTTCAATTGGGTACGCGATATCGCTGAAGGCGCCGCGAAGATGACTCGGACAAAACTGAAGGTCCACGTCGACACGGACTGCCACGAGTTGATCTCAAACAGTCCGCTGTCTGAGTTGCTGCATGCGAATCTGACTCGGATCGGTCCGCCGACTTTCACCGATGCAGAACGAGCGTTCGCACGACGCATTCAGCAGCCACTGGTCGAAGAATTCGGCACGACGTTTCCGGAAGCCATCGCTGGCGAGATCAATTCACTCGAAGAATCGTACAAGCCGAGCAAAGGCTCAACAGACGTCGGAGACATCTCGTGGTACGTCCCGACCGGCGGAATTCGAACGACGTGCATGGCTGCCGAAAGTCCCGGTCACAGCTGGCAGAACGTGGCGTGTATCGGTTCGACGATCGGCGAGAAGGGGATCGACTACGCAGCGCGAGTTCTGGCGATCAGCGCTCTGGACCTGTTCGAAAAGCCCGAGCTTGTTCTAGCCGCAAGAGCCGACTGGAAGCAGCGGATGGCCGACCGCAAGTACACGTCGCTGATTCCCAAAGGGCAGAAGCCACCGGTCGCGATCCGCTGACGCTGAAGGTCACGCATTCAGTCTTTATTTCGTTCGTCGCTCAGCGGGTAAACGCTCCACCTCGCGACTTACGTCTGCACGAGACTCGATAACCAGGCAGCACATGTTCCACCGATGACGATCGGAATCCAGGCGGCGAGTCCAATTTCGATGACGTTCAGACGCCCGAAATGGATGCTGATTTGCGACAGCAGAAACAGTCCACCGAGAGTCAGCGTGCAGACAGCCATGTTCAGCAGCAAGCTATGACTTTCACGTCGGAGAGTCATTGGAATCGCGATCAGAACCGAAATCAGAATGAGAAACGGTCGCGACAGACGCTCGTGAACATGCACCATCTGGCTGCGGATTGTCAGCATCCCAAAGGCTGGGTTGCGAATTCGTTGCAGCAACTGTGATGTCGACATGTATTTGAAACTCGTCGTTCGATTATGGAGCTGATCGATCGTCACGTCGGTCACCACGAAGATGTCTTCACTGGACGGTGCTTTGAGGACTCGCCGGGCACCGTCATTCGTCAACGGCAGGTCTTCGAAACGGGGATCGGGATCTCGCAGCAGCCACCCGGCCGGGCGGCTGCCGCCAGCTGGAACCTGAATCGCTTCCCGCGCACTCAACGTGGTCGGTTCCAGTACCTGCAGAGGTACTGGAAGCAGGAAGCGAGCAGCTAGAACCCTGCGTTCCGAAATACTTAATGTCTCGCCGGAGATTTCGATATTCGTAACATAGTCACGAGCTGGCTGAATGTTGTGCATTGAGGCGACATCATCGTCGCCCCTGGCTGCCTGCAGTTGTGCGGCGATATTAGGGATGATCAATTCCTGGTTGACTGCCAGGCCAACTTCAATCGCCAGCGTTCCGAGAATGATCGGCAACGCAAGTCGCCAGGTCGGAATTCCGGCAGACAGAACCGGATAGATCTCGAGTGATCGATGTAACAGTGCGAAGACGGCGATCGTCGCCAGAACGGCGAGCATTGGCCCCACGAGATCAAAGAACGCGAAGGCCTGAAAGAAGTAGAACCAGGTCATTCGCATCATCAGCTTGAGCACGCCGTCATTCACATCAGTGGTTTGAAATTCGTCAGCATTCGAGAATGCGTCGAAGACGACATACAACCCGTAAGTAGCCACAAATCCGATGGCGAACACATGCCAGTAGCGTTTCAGAAGATGCCGATCGAACAGTGTCACAAGCTTCTCTGCTGGTTCTAGGGAAACATTGAATACAGAGGGTGCTCTGCGCGCAGCGAGCCCGCACTCGGTACGCCAGTTCTGCGGATTACACGCCGAATGTGCGAAATCGGTCAATACCGAGTCACGGGGTGGACAGCTTCGCGCCAGCTTGTAAGGCGAGCGGTCGAAAACGATGTATCGAAGTACCAGCACGCAGCGCAAGTGACGGAAGCCGAAACTCACTTGCTTTCGCTAAGTGCTGGCATGTTCTTACCGGTCGCTTGCCCAAGAGGCATCGTGTCTGAATTGATGCGGACGATGCTGAATTCGAGCCTTGACGCGAATGAATACGACCGTGAAGAGATATCGTCGCCTCGCAGGTCAGACTATTCGTGGATCAGGCGGCCTTTGACAGCTCTTCTGATTCGCGTCCCTCGCTGGAAGCTGCGATTGCTATCACGCGTTTCAACAGCTGCTCCGCACTTTGCTGCGAGTGTAACTGCCCACCCGGCGTGTTCTTGGAAGTCACCGAAGAAGTTGGTTTTTCTGGGTTTTCGG
>JAQBWV010000100.1 GCA_027624335.1 Planctomycetota bacterium | reverse complement strand
ACCCGATTCGGCAGCCTTCGTAATCAGATGATGATGTTGCGGAGCGAGGCACGAGTACGGAATCTGGAAGGTGTCAAAAACTCCCAGATCGATCATGGCCGGCAGTCTGGGCAATGAACTGGACGAGCCGATAAAACGAATCATGCCCTGATCGCGAAACTCCATCAGCGTTTCGATCAAGCCGGCACGCTGCAGCGATTCGGCTTCGCCGCCGTGGAACTGCAGGATGTCGATGCAATCTGTCTGGAGCCGCTTAAGACTTGTTTCGAGATTTCGTGCGACCACGTCGCGACTCCATACATGACCAATCTCCAGGTGGTCATCGTGTTGCGTGTAAACGCAGCCGCATTTCGTTGCGAGGTAGAACTCGTTTCTTCGACTACAGATGTATCGACCGATCCGTTCCTCGCTGATGCCATAGTCTGGAGCCGTATCGATGAAGTTGATGCCGGCATCGAGCACCGAGTTCAGAAACGAATCGGCAGCTTCTTCGCTGACAACTCGCACGCCCCAGGTCTTTGGACCGCGCAGACCCATGCTGCCGTATCCGAGTTGCGTCACTTCAAGGCCCGTGCGGCCAAGCATTTTCTTAAACATTCGAGACTGGCTCCCATCAAGCGGTATGCTGGTATTCGTCATCCGACAATTCGGCGGACAGTCAGTAACGCAAATCCTGCCACCAGGAAACAGAGTCGGCACGAAGCTCGGGTCAGACAAACCGGATGATCCTGCACAATCCGGTCACGTGTCTGAAGCGTGATAAGGTCACCAAGTGCTCGACCGACGGGCTTCAGTAGCCATGTCGCAACGATCTGACAGTCTGGTCGGGAAATTCAGTCCGCAACGAATGAACGATCTGGCGACGTAGAATGGTCAGACGTGTCGTTTCACAGTCGGCAGTGTCGGATCTTTCTGATTGACTCCCATTTTTTGCGACTCGTACAATCCGGAAACTCTTATGCTGTCAGTACGCGGCGGACGATCCCTCGATTGCATCGTACGCGTTGCTGAGCGATGTGTTCGCAGGTTCGTCGTCAGAAAAGGTAACGTCGTCGCAACGGTTGCGGTTGCGACTCCAGGCGGATTTGCCCACATTTTCGTTGACGTGAATCCCAGGACTGGTTCACTCTGTCAGTGTGTGGCAGTTCTGTGATTGATCATTTTTTCGTTTGACTGTTCCGGCGCGGTCGTATTGCCCTGGTGATACCCCATCTTCATCCATCGAGAAGTTCTTAATGACAACCAAAATCAGCAAGATCCTGGTTGTCTTCGTGACGACAGCAAGCATCGCCTTTCTGGGCATAGCTGTTGGCATTCGCAACATGGGTCCTAACTGGCAGGCAGAAACTCAGAACCTGCCGGAATACGGCTTCACCCAGACGGCAGGCGAGAATCCTCAGTGGACAAGTACCTACCGGAAGGAAGCTCAGCCTCATGCGACGTCAGGATCGTTCGCAGACGTCATCGCTAAATCATACGTGAAGGAAATGCAGCGAAACGATGAGAAGGTTGCAGCAATCGCCCCTCAGATTGCTCAGCTCAATAAAGAGAACGCTCGCCTGGCGGGATTGATAGAAGCTGACCAGCAGGGCATCATCAAGCGTGAAGAGCAGCTGGTACAGGCGTTGAAGGATGTTGGGCAACTGATTCAGAATGTTTCAGACGAGGGACAGGTGCTCGCAATTCAGGCCGTGGAAACGCGGGCTGACGCGGAACAAACCAGGGAATCCGGCATGCGGCTAAGTCGCCAACGGATTCAAATTGAGACCGAGCAATATCGACTTACTCAGCAGAAGAGACATCTGCTGGATCTGGTTTACCAGATGGATGGAATCCTGCAGCGGCTTCGCGAGCGGCAGCAGCAACTCATCGATCAGGGAGCCGACTCGACAGCGTCAGCGCCTCCCGCCGAAAACCCCAGTACATAATCTGGTAGCGTCAATCGGTGCCTCTCGGCGAGACGCTTCAAACTGGTCAGTTCAACTTCATATTCAGGATAAAGACCATGACGTTTGTTGGAAAACTTCTGGTCATCGTTCAACTGGTACTCAGCATCTGCTTCATGGCTCTGGCCGGTGCGGTATTCACCCGGCATCAGACGTGGATGGAGGTCGCCAGGACTCTGCAGACAGACCTCGACAACAGCATCGCGGACTCTGCAAAACTTCAGGCCGATACTGCCAAAGTGATCAAAGACAGGGAGCTGGTGATCGCTCGTTTGACTAACGATTACACAAACTCGAAGGCCGATTTGAGACTCTCGCAGGACGTGATCGAGAACCAGAAGATCCTGATCGATAATCAGAAGATACAGCTCAACACACAGCAGGCTCTGGCAACGATCGCTGGTGACGAAGCCAGGATTCGCCGGGAAGAAGCATTGAGCGGTCGCCGCATCAACGAACAACTGAACGCAGCATTGAATGATCAGAACCAGCGTGTCCGACAACTTGAAGATGAACTGTTCAATCAGGAAGTCGGCGCCAAAGTGCTGACAGGCAAGTACGAAGAGCTGCTGGATGTCATCGCAACCTACCGGAAGGTTCTGGTCGCCAACGGCTTCGACGCAGACCCCAGCAAATACACACAGAAACTGGCACCGACCCCGCTTGTGCTCGGCAAAGTGCTGGATACGAAGAAGTCCGGTCGCGGAGCAACTCGCGAACTCATCGAAATCTCAATCGGCAGCGATGATGGACTGAGCGAAGGCAACAGGCTCTACGTTTACCGGGTCGGTGAACAGAACAAGTATCTCGGTGAAATCCGACTGGAGCTGGTCACTCCCGACCGAGCGGTGGGCGTGGTTATCAATCGAGCAAAGAATGGCGTGATCGAGAAGGAAGACTATGTCACCACCAAACTCTGATCCAAAACCAGCTCCGGACGTGTGGGTCGGACTGCTGTTCGTTTCCGTTGCGGCTCTCTCGCTGGGAATCATGTTCCTGGTGTTTGAGCTGAACAAGTACGACTGGAAGCTACCTTCCTGACAGCACACGACCGATCCGACGGTTTTCTCGTGCAACGTAAAAACCACTGGCAGAACCGGTGGTACACGTCACAACAGTTTGCCAGAGCATTACCGCACTGTCCGGTTGATCGCTACTTCAGCGATGACAGCCAGGCGAGCAGATCGGCAGCGTCCTGAGCTGTCATATCCCGGAGCTGCATTTCCGGCATCAGTGACTTCCTCTGGGCCAGCATCAGCTCGATGTCGCCCGCCGACAGGTGAATGTCTTTCCCCAGCGCGTCGCGCAGTACAACTTCCGTGTCGGTCCTCTTCAGCAGCAGGCCGGAGTGGACTTTGCCGTCGTCAGTCTGAACAAGCCAGGTCTGAAACTTCGGATCGATCTTCTTTGATGGTTCGAGGATATTCTCAAGGATCTCTGCCGGGCTGTAACGTTTGCCGATCTGCGTAAGATCCGGACCAAGAACCTTTCCCTGGTCGCCAACTTTGTGACAGTTCCGGCATTGCATTCCCGCTGCTGTCAGAAAGAGTGATCGACCTTTCTCGACACTTCCATCGAGTGTCAGCAGGTCGCTGCTGTTAATCAACGTTCCCAGCGAGCGAGTCCTCGCCTCTTCCGGAACGAAGGCCTCAAACAGGTCTCGCACCAGCGGATCGGCTAACGACGTTCCCTTCGCAATCACCGCCCTTCGAATCTCTGGGGTCAGACCTCCATTTCGAATCGAACTCGCCAAAAGCAACGCTCCGCTGGTTGAAGACAAAAGGCGATCGATCGCGGCCTGAGAGGATGGTGAAGCCGGATTCGCTTCCTGTGACAAACTCGTCAGCGTTTTTCGATTCGTCGCTGCGAGCTGAAGTGCAAGTGTTGACGCTGCGTTATCTGAATCGTTAACCGGCACGCTGCTGGACGGTTCAAGCTGAGTAATCCACTCGCGAAGCAGCGAGAGTCCCTGGTCATCGATCACGCGGGATCCGAAATGCGGCATGCGACCTCGCCCGACCTTTGACATTCGATAAAACAGAACCGAACGCTCGGGATCTCCGGGAGACACGACCCACGGATCCACGATGCCAAACGTCCCCTGAGTCGGTCTGGAAATCAGATGAGTTTTCTCGAAATCGATATCGAGTGGAACTTCGATGGCGGCGGTTCCGCCACCACCTCGACGATGGCAATGCGAGCAGTTCACATGCAGGTAAGATCGGACTCGCTGCGTCAAGTCGGCCGTTTCATCATCCGGCGGCGCCATCCTCGGGAGTTCGTCGAGTGAAACTTTGCCTGGAGTCGCTGACGTGCCCAGTGGCCTCTCGAAGAGGCCCAGATGCGCGAGCGTGCGAAGTTGGTTGTCTTTGACGGCTGCATAGTCAACGTCGAGATTAAGCTGCTCAACTCGAAAGCCGTACACCGAGCCGCCACGCGTCGTGTGGCAAAGCAGGCATTCCGTCTGGCTGGCGAAGTGCCAGGTCTGCGATCGCTGTCCGATCACCGAAGACGCGTCCGGCACCATGAACGAACGGTCGAAAGCCTTCCCATCAGAAAGTACGGCATCCGTCTGCTCGTCATTCCACAGGTAGCAATACGCTCGCCACTCACCCTTATGCCGGTAAAGAATCTGTGTTTCCAGACGCTGCTGTCGCGCGGCGTCTGTCTTCCCGGTTCTCAGCAGGATCGTCTTGCCCAGAACTGTTCCGTCGGGATAACTCCATTCGCCCTTCAGATCACCTTTCTGAACGTTGTTGATTTCGTGAACGCCGATCGTTGCCGAACCCGGCAGGGCGAGAAATCGGCTGGCGGTTGTTCCGTCCGCCCACGGCGCAGCGTTAACGCTGTAGGGAATCACTCCAGGCGCCAGTTCGAGACTCTCCGTCGACGAGAACAGTCCCGTCGCGCTGAGGGTTTTCGGGAACGCGGACACGGAGCCTGCCGCAGGATTCCTCGCCAGCTGATGAATCGAACCGTCGTAGCCGACGACGTACAGCTCCTGATCGTGGCCCACACCGAAACAGATCACCTGGATTGACGAACCCGTCAGTTCCTGCGGCTTGCCAGGATCCGGGGCATCACCATCAAGTCCCCAGATCTTTCCCGTTACATAGTCGCCATACACGTACGTCCCGGCGAGGTCCGGCAGACGAGTCCCTCGATAAACATGGCCACCGGTGATGGATCGAGATTCCGTGTGAGCATGAGCGGCCGTTGGAGGCACAAAAGGAGTTGGGCCGCGAGGAAAATCGGGGTTCACCGACTGAACATGCTCAAGGATGCTCCACCCATAATTTGCCCCTCGCTGTACGCGGTAAATCATCTCCCACATTTCCCAGCCGACATCGCCAACCCACAAGTGGCCGGTAACTCTGTCAAAAGACATTCGCCAGGGATTGCGATGACCGTAGGTCCAGACTTCGCCTCGCGCCTCGCTGATGTCAACAAAGGGGTTGTCGGTCGGGATCGAGTAAAGTCGATCTTGCGACGCATGATCGACATCGATTCGCAGAATGGATGCCAGCAGGTCACTGATGTCCTGTCCCGTACGCTTTGGATCTGGAGGAAACGGGGATGAGCCATCGCCGGTCGAGATGTAAAGCAGTCCGTCATGCGGTCCGAACTGCAAAGAGCCACCGTTATGGCCCCCCGCCTGCCAGGTGATGATCGGCTGCTCGGAGGAGGCATCAATGCGAAGTGGATCGACAGACGTGACTCGAAATCGCGATACCCGACTGCCGTTCGGATCGTCGGCCTTCGTGACGTAGCAGATGAAGCATTGTCTGTTCTTCACGAAGTTCGGATGAAAAGCGAATCCATACGTTCTGGTCGCTCCTTCAATCGAAGCCGCGACGTCGAACGCGAGATGCGTCCCGGCAGAATCTCCAAAGGCGGTGAATGTCAGAATTCGACCGCCGACCTCAACCACGAGCATCTGGTCGGTTCCCGGAACCGGCAGCAGATCAATGGGATGATTAAGTGTCAGCTGCGGAAAGACCTGCTCAAGCAGATACGGAGACGGAGGTTCTGGTACCCCGACCATCCGCGAAGTAGACCACGGAGTCCGCTGTTCAATTCCGAATGGCTTCTCCAGAGCCTTTGCCTCGCCGCCTGACACAGCAAGCAACGAAAAAAGCATCGCGGAAAACGTCAACGCTCGACCAAAGACAGAAGTCATCACCGCTTCACCTCCACTGGATTGTGAGTTTTGAATGTCGAGGTTCGAGTCTTACCGAAAACCTACGCATTGGGTGAATTCTGGTCGAATCTCAGAACAACGGAGGCCGACCGAGCTGGCGGCGAATGACGGCCCATTGACCGGCGTGCATCACCCAGTGGCCTCCCTGCAGACTGAAGACGTCGCCCACTGTTGGAGCATACGCCTGCATTTCTTCCGGGGCACGTGCGTCGAGGTCGTCGTCAGACAGGCCAGCCAACGCCTGCAGGGTGCCGGCACGTTGTTCCTCGAACAATCGTAGTAGATCCTCTTTTGAATCAAACGCGGTCGCGTCGTCGGATGCTGATGTTTCCTTCGTGTAGCGGTCCGCGAAACCGTCGGGAAGTTCAGGCATCGATCCAGGACAGACTCCACTGATCATTTGATGTTCTGCCGAAATCAAATGCCCGACCTGCCATTTGATGTGGTTACATTCCGGGTGAGGCCGCTGCAGCATGTCCTGGTCGGAAAGATCTCCAAG
This sequence comes from Planctomycetota bacterium, assembly GCA_027624335.1. Lineage (GTDB taxonomy): Bacteria > Planctomycetota > Planctomycetia > Planctomycetales > Planctomycetaceae > JABMPE01. Next base: position 16,212 of record JAQBWV010000100.1, on the reverse strand, counting down.
ATATCCCGCAGTGATCATTTTCCCACCGTCGATCGAAAGTTTGATAGCGTCTCGTGCGTTCATGGCGTTACTTCTTTCGAGTTGCCTGGACCATTGAGTCGGCGAAAGTGCCGATTTCTGTAAGTACGGACTGGCGATCAGCTCCTGCGGCTCCAAGCCCTTCCATAAACCGAACGATGGCCGATCCAACGATGACCCCATCGGCTGCGCTACGCAGAATGTCGACCTGCTCCGCGCCCTTGATGCCAAAGCCGACAGCCAGTGGAAGGTCCGTCTGAGTACGCAGCCACTTGAGCTGCTCCGTCAGTTCAGGCGGCAGGTCATCGCGAACGCCGGTCGTGCCGGCAACCGAGATGCAATACACAAAACCACTGGCGGCGTTCAGGATTCGAATTGCTCGCTCCTGGGGCGTCATCGGCGAGACCAGCTGCACCAGATCAGCTCCCTGCGAACGTACGATCTGTCCGAGTTCCTCAGCTTCATCGGCTGGCAGGTCCGGAATGATGAAACCAGAAAAGCCAGACTCGACCGCCTGCCTGACGAATGTTTCAACACCGCGGCGAAAGAGCAGAGCGTAGGATGCCATCGCAACCAGCGGAGGCAGCTTGTCGGTCGGCAGTGAGGCCACACCGTCAAAGATTTCGCTGACATGCAGACCTTTTCCCAGAGCTCGCGTGTACGAAGCCTGAATCACGGGTCCGTCGGCGATCGGGTCGCTGTACGGAAATCCGATTTCGATCAGATCAACGCCTCGACTGCCGAGTTCACGGATCACGTCCTGCGTGGCGGACATGTCGGGATCGCCCGCCGTAATGAACGGCATGAAGGCCAGATGTCCGGCTGCTTTGAGGGCGGCGAAGGTTGTCGCAATACGAGTCTGCTCAGTCACGGTTTGCTGCTTCACGTTAGTAAGATGGGTGGAACGTTCTTGATCGATGGGCATTTGTGGTGCGTTCCGCTTCGCTCCACACACTTTACGGGATGATTTTCAAGAGTCAGTCCAGGTCCTGGCCGAGCAGGCGTGCGACTTCGTAGACGTCTTTGTCGCCTCGACCGGACAGGCAGACGACAATGATGTCATCCTTCGATCGCTGCATCGCTGCTTTCAGTGTGTGAGCGATGGCGTGCGAACTTTCAATGGCCGGCAGGATACCTTCCAGTTTTGCCATCGTCTGCAAGGCTTCCAGAGCCTCATCGTCGGTCACGCTCACGTAGTTCACTCGTCCGGTGTCTTTCCAGTAGCTGTGTTCGGGACCGACTCCCGGATAATCAAGTCCCGCTGAAATCGAATGGACATCCTGCGTCTGCCCGTCTTCGTCCTGCAGGACGTAGCTGTAGCTGCCGTGTAGTACACCCTTGTTGCCGTAGGTCAGCGTGCTGGCATGATCGCCAGGATGCGGACCTCGACCGCCGGCTTCGACTCCAGTCAGCGCCACGGTTTCGTCATCGACGAACGGGTAGAACATCCCGGCTGAATTTGATCCGCCGCCGACACAGGCGATCACTTCGTCCGGCAGTCTTGTTTCTGCGTCAAGGCACTGCTGACGCGCTTCGCGGCCGATGATCGATTGAAAGTCTCGAACCATCATCGGAAACGGGTGCGGTCCGACGACGGAACCGATGATGTAGTGAGTGTGCTCGACCGTCGACATCCAGTCCCGCATGGCCTCGTTGATGGCGTCGCGGAGTGTGCGCGAGCCGCTACTGACTCCACGCACCTCTGCACCCATCATTCGCATGTTGAAGACGTTGAGTTTCTGTCGGCGGATATCCTCTTCGCCCATGTAGACCACACAGTCCAGGCCAAAGCGAGCACAAGCCACGGCGGTCGCGACTCCATGCTGACCAGCTCCGGTTTCGGCGATCACGCGCTGCTTACCCATTCGCCGAGTCAGCAGCACCTGTCCCATTGTGTTGTTGATCTTGTGAGCGCCGGTGTGGTTGAGGTCTTCGCGCTTGAGATAAATTCTCGCTCCGCCACAGTGTTCGGTCAGACGCTCGGCAAAGTAGAGCGGGTTTGGACGACCGACAAACGTCGACAGCAGCTTGTCCAGTTCGGCACGGAAAGCGGGATCCTGTTGAGCCCGTTCGTATTCTGTCGTGAGTTCTTCCAGAGCGTGCATCAGCGTTTCGGGAACGAAACGTCGGCCAAATTCGCCGAACCTGCCTGAAGCGTCTGGAACGTGACTTGTCGCTTTCAGCGAGGCGGATTCGGTGCTCATCGTTGATCGTTCTGACTGAAGAAGAAACTGGAAAAGGATGTCCGTGCGGCTGCCAGCTGGCGAGAAACCTGTGTCGCCTCACGATTTTCCAGAGATTCTAGGCGCGGTTCCTCACGGTCGCCAGTAGTCCTGTTTCGATGCAGGTGTCGTATGATTCGGCCAACATCCGAGTTTCTCAGTGAACGCTGAAAACAGGAACAAGCCGCTGCCGGTCAAATTGCCGAGTTTCGAGTGTCGTGCTAAAACCCCATCACTCAAAGTGACTCGCGCTATGGACAGCCAGGAGCAACGACACATGAATGATTCTGACCCCGATGCGAAGCCGCACGATGAGACACTTTTGAAGATTGCCGGCGAGGTGCCGGCGAGGCTTCCGGCAGTGCTGCTGTTCGGAATGCCGGGCGTCGGGAAGGGCACGCAGGGGTCGTTGCTGGGCACCATGAGCGGGATGTTTCACGTCTCCACGGGGTCGATCTTCCGCAGTCTCGATCCAGGCAGCGACGACGGTAAACTCATCGCCAGCCTCATTGACTGCGGGGAACTTGTTCCGGATGAAGTCGCCGTCGATGTCTGGAAACACTGGCTGGACGGCCAGATCGAGGGCGGATCATTTGATCCGGGTCGCGACGTTCTGATCCTCGACGGAATTCCCAGGCGAACGCGTCAGTGCGAACTTCTGGACCGGTACATTGAAGTTCTGTCCGTTGTTCATCTGGAGGCACCGTCCGACGAGCCGATCATCGAACGACTTCGCGAGCGAGCGCAGACGGAAGGTCGCGTTGACGACGCGGACGATCACATCATTCGTCGACGATTCGACATTTATCGCGACAAGACTCAGCCAGTGCTCGACTATTACCCGGCAGCGATCGTCAATACGGTGAATCCGCTGGGCACGCCAATGGAAATCAAGAAGCGAATCCTGGAATGCATCATTCCGGCGATCCGTCAGTACCAACACGCCGGGTAAGCAAAATGCGGTCTCGTCTCTGAACGAGTACGCGTTGCGAATGTGCTGTTTTTCAGTTGTGTCGCGGTCAAGGACTGACGTTCGCGGCTCGCTCGTGCTCTTTGTGAGGCCCGAAAAACTCATAACTTTCGCAATTCCAGAGCTTCTTTAAAGAAGCAACAGTTGTCGTTTGCCTGTGTTCGGCAGCCGTTGCTACGATCGATCCACAGAAACAGCAAATGTCTTTGAGCCCGTTCCCCTGTGACGATCCGAGGAGTTTTCAGCAATGCCCATCTACGTGTACCAGGTCATTCGCGACGATGGACAACCGGGCGAGAGATTCGAAATTCGCCAGGGAATTCACGACTCCGCATTTACCGAGCATCCAGAAACAGGCCAGCCGATCAAACGGGTCATCGTCGCACCGTTTGTCGCTGGCAGCCATTCACAGACCGCCATCGAGCGAAAGCTGAAAAATCCAAAGCAGCTCGAAAACATGGGATTTACGCGGTACGAGAAGCAGGGCAGCACCTATGTGAAAACCGCAGGCAAAGGCCCGGACATGATCAATCGCGAATGAGAGCCGTCGCAGGTTCTGGAAGAATCCCGTACTGCACAGCCCGGCTGATCTCACTCAGTCTGTTTCTCTGCGAGTTCGATCAGCAGCTCATTCGGACCATCCTGCGTGATCTCGCGCGAAAGGCCGCTGGTCTGGATCGATCGGTATTGGAACGGGATCGTTGACGGCGGCAGCGTGACGGCGATTCGTGCTGAATCGTGGCTGGCCGATTTCGAACCGGGCTCGTGTCCGTCCAGCGTCAGTGTGTCGTCTACAGCGTCGCCATTTTTCGATTCCGCAAAGCGCCGTTGGAGTTCGCTGACGACTTCCGGCGACTCCTGTTTCAGTGGCATAACAGTAATTCTGTACGTGCCAGGTCGCATGCCGCCTTTAAGCGTCGCGACTTCGAACGTACCGTCGTCATTGATCATGGCGCTGGCACCGAAGCCCAGTTTCAGATCGGTAAACGTAATTGTCGCGTTACCGACGGGTCTGCCCTGTAGCGTCACTTTGCCTGAGACTGCAGAACCTTCGTACGACGGCTGCATCATGAAAACGGTGACGGCCAATCCCACCACAATTGCAGCAATCCCCGGCCACCTTCTCAGCATCGGCACTTTGTCGAACATTGGCTCCAGGATGGCGTCGTAAATGCGGACTGAAATCGAGTCCGATCTACCAACGCTCGGACGAAATGGCGGGGGACCGGGTAATGACCCGGAACGCGATGGCGAGTACGGCGATGTTGGCGGGAGCGGCGAGAGATCCGGGACAAATTGCTGCTCGGCGGCGGGATACTCTGGTGAGCACGGTTCGGCCTGATCGAGTTCGGCAATAACTACCAGTGGATTTGAGTCGCGTTCCTGTGCGATCGCAGCCGCGAGTGACTCAGTTGTGTCTTCAGATATTTCGTCGATCAACAGTAACTCGCCGGAGTGATCGTGGATGTCTTCAACTGTTGGCAAATGCGACTCGTCGTCTCTCTTGTCTTTGGTGACTGGTTCCGCGTCGACCTGTTTCGCTGCGGGTTTCGGCTTCGGCCTCGCTGAATCGAACAATCCTGCGGAGTTACCGGCTGACATCCAGGCTCGCTGACCACTCCAGCGGACTTCATCCGATTTCGTCAGCTCACCTCTCTGCGCCATGAGAGAAAGTTCGGACCACGGCATCGGCCCCAGTTCCATTCCCGCCAACCGAGCGAGCCAGTCATTGCTGCAGGATGCCGCCACAACGTTCTGGCCGCGCGGGTCGCCCGTCATCGTGAGACGGAATTTTCGATGTACGATTTGCAGGAGATCGCCTTCGAGTAGTACACCGTCGTCGATTTTTCTTCCGTTAATGCGGACAGCGTTTCGGCCCAGATTGCGAATCTGCAGGCAGTCTTCTCCGACGGAGATCTCGCAATGGACGGCCGAGATAGACTCCTCATTGATCCGAATGTCGGCACGACGTCGCGAACGCCCGACGACGATTGATGGGCGATCCAGAAGAATGCTCTGGCCATCGTCGACAGCGATGAGGATCGGGACGGTGGACATAACGCAAGCCCGCGAAAGTCTTGAACAACCGAAAGCACTGGCTGGTTCCATCATCAGAAAATCAGGCATGGATCACAACCCGGCCGATTGTTGCCGACAACCGACAGAACTGACGACGAACCGACGCGGACGGTCGCTTGTCTCATGTGGAGTTCCTGGGAGCGGTTTGAGTTTTGGTGGCGTCTCCGTTTAACTACCGCCCGCTCGGCTGTCGGCTATGCAATCAATCCCGGACAACGTCTGTGACATAAATTACTCAATAACTTCGCGAGGATTTCGAACTCATGGTTCAGGTCAACGACAATTTTCTGAAACTCAAAGCTGGCTATTTGTTTCCCGAGATCGCTCGCCGCGTGAAAGCTTTCTGTGAAACCAATCCGGAGGTCAGCAGCCGTGTCATCAGGCTCGGCATTGGCGATGTGACCGAGCCGCTGCCCCCGGCAATCGTTGAAGCAATTCACAAGGCAACTGATGAACTGGCCGATCGAAGTTCCTTCCGCGGCTACGGTCCGGAGCAGGGATACGACTTTCTTCGTAATGCGATCGTCGCTAACGATTATCGGGCTCGCGGTTGCGACATTGAGGCCGATGAGCTTTTCGTTTCCGACGGGTCCAAGTGCGACACCGGAAACATCCTGGACATCTTCGGAGCAGGCAACACCGTCGCTATTACGGACCCGGTCTATCCCGTTTATGTCGACACGAACGTCATGACCGGACGAACGGGCGAAGCTGACAAAGACGGTCGCTATGCAGGTCTCGTTTACATTCCGGTGACGGCCGAAAACGACTTCACTCCGTCACTTCCCGAAGGCAAAGTGGATCTGATTTATCTGTGCTTCCCGAACAATCCGACGGGGACGGTCGCCACGAAAGAGACACTCAAGCAATGGGTCGATTACGCGAGGGCCAACGATTCAATCATTCTGTTCGACGCGGCGTACGAAGCCTTCATCACGGACCCCGCGATTCCGCACTCGATTTATGAGATCGAAGGCGCTCGTGATGTCGCGATCGAGTTCCGCAGCTTCAGTAAAAATGCCGGTTTCACAGGGACTCGATGTGCCTTCACTGTCGTGCCGAAGAGTCTCAAGGGAAATACGACCAGCGGCGAGACGGTCAACATTCATCAGCTCTGGAATCGCCGTCATTGTACGAAGTTCAACGGAGTATCTTACCCGATTCAACGCGGTGCCGAAGCAGCCTACAGCGAAGCCGGAAAGCAGCAAATCCGGGAACTGGTGAGCTTCTATATGGAGAACGCCCGGCTGCTGCGGGAAGGTCTGACGAAAGTTGGCATCGACGTTTACGGCGGCGTCAACGCACCGTACGTCTGGCTGAAGACTCCGGGTGGAGCGTCCAGCTGGGACTTCTTTGACACGCTGCTGGAAAAGGGAAATCTCGTAGGCACGCCGGGAAGTGGATTCGGTGCTGCTGGAGAGGGTTACTTCCGACTGAGCGCATTCAACAGTCGCCAGAACGTCGAAGAAGCTGTCATTCGTTTCACACAGTCGCTCGGTTAATGCCGCGTGTGCCGTCGCGTACTTAGAGTCTTTCTGCGAAACATCCGCGAGCTTTGCTCGCATCATTAGAGCATGGCCGGATCACTTTTCACTGCTCCATCAGCAGTCAGGCGGGATCCGCAGCCCGGTAAAATCAGTGGAGCTTGATTCTTCTTCTGGCTGTCCGTGGCGAAGCCTTGTGACCTGGTTAGAATCCCGTTCTTTGCCGTGTTTTGGTTGGTCGGCGGGGACGTACGTGCCGTTCCTGACTCGGATCCTCAGTGGTAACGGAAGCTTCCATGGGCGAAATCTCGCGAGACATTATTGAAACGTTCCTGAATCCCTATCCGAAGCGGGACTATTTAATCGAAACGTTCTGCCCCGAATTCACATCGATGTGTCCGAAAACGGGACAGCCCGATTTCGGATCGTTGACGATCTCATATGTTGCTGATCAGAAGTGTTTCGAATTGAAATCGCTGAAGCTCTACCTGCAACAGTTTCGGAATCACGGAGCGTTCTATGAGAACGTGACCAACCTCATTCTTGACGATCTGGTAGCCGCCACGGATCCTCGTCAGATGAAGATCGTTGCTGAGTTCACGCCGCGAGGGGGCATTCGAACGACAGTGACCACAGAACATCGCGCTGAGGACTGACGGTTGATCCCACCGATATCGCCCAGGTATGTAACGTTTCGGAATTCACGTGCCGAATTCTGAATGCCGAGTGTCATGCTGAAACGAGTTCGAGAGCGTGTGGGCGCCGGCGAATACTTTCCTTTCGAGTGCTGTCTGTTAGGATGCCAGACCGTTATTCGTCACGTCTGAGTCAGCATTTCGTTCCCGCAACGGCTGTGTCGATGGCCAGGTCAGCCTGCAGGTCACTTCGCTTTCGGATTGTTTCTTTGTTTTCCGGGCTGTCATGGGAGTGCGGTCGCAGGAGTCACCGAAGTGTTTGAGGGCTACGCAGATCATTGGGCTTTGGTTACCGGAGCGTCTTCCGGAATCGGTGCTGAATTTGCGCGACAGCTCGCTGCACGCGGCATGCACCTGGTCCTGGTGGCTCGCCGGGAAGATCGCCTCAACGAACTGGCTGAGGAGCTGGATACCCGGCACGGTACGCGATGCGAAGTCGTCGTCGTCGACCTGTCGGTACCCGGAGAAGGCAAACGTCTGTTTGACGAAGTTGCCAGTCGCAGTATCGATGTCGAACTGCTGATCAATAATGCAGGCTTCGGTTTTGTTGGCGCCGTCGATGACACGGATCCCGGGCGGATGATGGAGATGATCCGCCTCAACATTGCGGCACTGACGGAACTGACTTATCTCTTCCTGCCAGCGATGCTGAAACGGGAACATGGTGGGATCATCAATGTGGCGTCTGTGGCTGCGTTTCAGCCGGTTGCTTACATGCCCGTTTACGCAGCGAGCAAAGCGTTCGTGCTGCACTTCAGTGAAGCGCTGTGGGCGGAATGCCGCGATCGCAATGTCACGGTCCAAGGGCTCTGCCCGGGGACTACTGCCACCGAGTTCTTTGACATTGCCGGAGCATCCGGCTGGTTGAAGAAGCAGCGGTCACACACTGCTGCTTATGTCGTACGAAAGTCGATCAAGGCGCTCGACAGAGGTCGACAGTATGCTGTGCCAGGACTGCTGAATCTGCTGTTGTCATTGAGTGTTCGACTGGCGCGAAGAAAGATGGTTGTCCTGCAGTCAATGCGTTTTTTCCGACCGCAACGGAAAAAGAAGGGCGACGACAAAAAGCCATAAGTGACCGACTCTCGACTCCTGCCAACCGAGTTTCCCGTGTCGTTCCGTTCCGATGTTCTTCATCCTGAGCGGAACGAATGATCCTGTTACATGGCAGGGTGGGAGCCTGCGATCCGGGCCGAATGGCAGATCCGAGCCATAGACGATCAAATGTTTGTCGATCACACATTGACCGATGCCTTGTCACCCTTCTCGATGGCACTCGACGACGAAGACGTCGACTTGACCGGTCGAGACGATGGTTTCACTGTCGGACCGGAAAAATAGTCACCATAAGTTTCCTTGTAGCTGTACCCCTCTGCGACGGCGGTAGTCCCGTTGCATACGACCCCGATCACTCGGACGTTGTTGGTGTGGATCAACTCAGTTGCCCGTCTTACCGAGTTGCGACGGTTCTTACCCATTCGCAATACCAGTACCAGCCCATCGGTATTGGGAGCGACGATGCATGGATCACTCACTGCCAGTAACGGCGGCGTGTCGACAAGAACGATGTCGAATTCGCGTTCTGCATTCTTGAGCATTCTGGAATAGCTGCTGGATGCCAGCGTCTCGGCAGGATTCGATGGCAAACTGCCACAGGTAAGGATTGAAAGTCCATCAATGATCGTGCTTTGCGTGGCAGTCAACAGGTCAATCTCGCCTGCCAGTACTTCTGAAACGCCGATGTCACGACGCATCCCGAAGAGCGTGTGCAGTGTCGGGCGACGCAGGTCGCTGTCGATCAGCAGGACGCGTTTGCCTGACTGTGCCATGGCTATCGCCAGATTTGAAATCAGTGTGCTCTTACCGTCCCCTGGTTCCGGACTCGTTACCTGGATGATTCGTTGTCCCGCTTGAAGAGTGACAAGGAACGACGTTCGCAATGAGCGGTACGCTTCCGCTTCAGGTGAACCCGGACGGTGGAAGTAGCACAGTGCCGTCTGCAACGGACTGCCGGAAATACCGCTGGCTTTGTCATCGAACACCGGGACCGAGCCCAGAATAGGCAGTGGAAGACTGGCTCGAATTTCGTCGACAGATTTAAGCGTTGTGTCCGTCCATTCGCGAAGGAAGATCAATCCGCAAACCAGACCCATCACGACAATGATCCCCGCGCCATAAAGTTTGATGACCCGTTTGAGTGAAAGCTGGTCCTTCGCTGGAGCGATGACTTTGAGTGCGTAACCAAGGTTCTCTTTCTCGATGTCGACCTTCGATGCCTGAACCTTGATCGAGCTCCACAAGCCGTGAAGCCGATCCAGGTCATCATTGAACTGTCGATTCTGTTCCAGAAAAACTGACAACTCGCGAGCCCGCTTGAATTCCACTGTGTAGATCCGCTCGATCTCGATTTCCCGGAGACTGAGCGAATCGAGTTCCTGATTCAGTGATGCCAGATACACATCAACCAGATCGAGGCCGTTCGATGTCTTCGCCAGTGATTGTGGCGGAACTGGCTGACCGGGTAGTCCGAATGGAGTGCCGGTCCGGGGATCGACCTTTCGAGCTCCTGCACTGCCTGGAACTCCTCGCTGAAAGTAATACTGTCGGAGCGTCGCGATCTGGGCTCGGATAGTTTGAACTTCCGGCCAGTCTTCACCGTACTCCAGAAGAAGCTGCTTCTCCTGCAACAGAAGTGGCAGAAGCTGTCCATCGAGTGTCGACTGACTTCCGCCTGGACCGAGAATGGAGGGCGTCTGAGCGGCCTTACTCTGAGGAGCCGAGAAAAGCTGGATCATCGTTGCCAGTTCCTCGCGAGACTGTCCGCTTTTCAGTGACTGTTCGAGCGATTGTATCTTTGACTGAACATCCGCCTTCTGGACCAGCAATCGCTGCTGCTCCTGCTCCAGCGCCTCCAGATTTTCCTGATGGACGTTCGTCGCGGCGGACGTTCGTTCGCCACTGGCGGCGCGAGTTCCTGTCTTCATATGAATCGGTGCCGTCAGTCGGAACTTCTTGTAGGCCAGTTCAGTTTCGTCGATCTGACCTTTCAGATCGCCAGTCGCTCGATTGACGAGATTCAGCAATTCACCTGTGTTTTCCTCGTGATTCTCACGCAGATATACACGGTACGCGTCGATCACTGCATGACATATTTTCTTTGCATCTTCGCGATTCGGATTCGTGCAGGTCACATCGAGAACGTTGAGGAACGACCGATCTTCACCCGCACTCCGCTTGACTTTGATCGAATCCAGAACGTCTTCAGCAGGGTCGTTCGACTGTGCCATCGATGGCAATCTGTCGAGATCGTGCAGCTTGACGGCTTTCTCCACAATCAGCGGACTCATGATCAACGCGATGTGCTCGGCGCGATCGCCCCACGTTTCCGCCTCGCTGCTCTCACTGGTTGGGCCGGACATTCGCTTGGACACAAGAACCTTCGCGGTGGCCGTAAACTCAGGACCGTACGTCCGGAAGATCACGTGCCCCAGCAGGACACCGGAAATCATGCCGCACACCAGCCACAGCGCGTATCGCCTGGCCAGGCCGACGTAATCGATCGTGCCGCCAGACCAGACGACGTGATTCAGATGTCGCGGATCGTGAATCAGAGCTGGTACGACGACTGTTGGGTCGACGGTTACTGAATCTCGATGCGTCAGATTACCAACTGGCATCTGTGTAATGTCGAACGGCTGTTCGTTCAGGTCGTCGCGAGTGCTCATGGCTGCCCTCTACAGTCGAGGGGCTCCATCCGAAATCTGGCGGCTCTCCTGGCCACCGGGTGTAATCGAAAATTGTCCAGCGACGACGGACGATTCAGTTGGCGCCGCATCCGGATGTTTCACGAGCCAGCTCGGCGTAGTAGTCGATTGTTGGCTGCAGACCTTCACGCCAGCCAACTTTGACTTCGTATCCAAGTTCCCGCTGAGTTTCTGAAATGTCTGCCCAGGAATGCTTCACGTCGCCCTGTCGAGCTTCCGCGAAATCTGGTGAGTACTCGACACCCAGCCGGTTACAGATTTCCTGCAGCAGATCGATCAGACTGAGCGATTCGCCACAGCCGACGTTGAAGACCCTTCCGGAAACCCCTTCAGCAAGCGACGCTCGAACGTTGGCTTCAACGACGTTTTCCACATAGGTGAAATCGCGAGACTGGGTTCCGTCACCAAAAATGGTTGGCGGCTGGCCGTTGACAAGAGCAGAAACGAATAGCGGAATGACGGCCGAGTAGGGACTGGCGGGATCCTGTCGCGGACCGAAAATGTTGAAGTAACGCAGGCGCACTGTTTCGATGGCGTACGACGAGGCAAAAGCTTCGCAGTACAACTCGGCTGCAAGTTTTGCGGCGGCATATGGTGATAGCACCTGCGGCAACTGACTTTCCCGTTTCGGCATTTCCGGATCGTTGCCGTAAGCGCTGCTGGAACCTGCATAAACAACGCGACGCACTTTCGCTTTCACGCAGGCGTCGAGCAGGTTGACGGTCGCAGTTACGCAGGCTCGATGTGTGTCCTGAGGACGCTCAATGCTCAGCGGCACTGATGCCAGTGCTGCCTGGTGAAACACGACTTCGATTCCGTCAGCCGCTCGCGTACACGCGATCGAATCCGCCGCGTCACCATGAATGAATTCAAAATGGCCGTCGATATGCGCAAGATTCTCCAGCGACCCAGTACACAGGTTATCGAGCACTCGAACGTCGTGACCTTCACCGACAAGTCGCGTGACGATATGAGATCCGATGAATCCCGCGCCGCCGGTTACCAGATATCTTGTCACAGTTCAGTCCTCAGCCCGTGTGTAATCTGTCAATCCGATTGAGATGTGGTTCGGTGTTTGAGTCAGGGCAAGCTGCCCCACTGCCAGCGATTTCGCCGTTGCCCGGCAAATCCACAACGCAAACAGCCCGCATCCTGCTGTCGGTCGAACTCTAGCATCCGCATTCGCTTCGCGAGGAGATCAGTCTGCTAATCCACGAATTCCCGCTGCTGGAGTACTGATCAGTCCCTCATGAAGCCGTCTTGATTTTCAGAGTCTGGTGGTTCTGAAGCATGACCTGACGGGGTCGGGGAGTTGTCAACTGAGATCCTGTTGTCGGCGAGCAATTTCGTCACAACCCGTTGATGAGACATGTGTTGAGGCAGTTCTACCTGATGACAGAGCCCCTCCCGGTCATCGATTGAATAATTATGTAAGCCACGAACTGACAGTTTGGATATTTGCGCAAATAAAGCCGATTGCAGCGGTTAAGAGGCAAGACTAGACTGAGCTGGTCACGTAGGACCAGGGGGTTTCTGTCATCACTGTCGGCAGTACAGGTTAAACCGTAAGGATTAGTTGTTTCGGTTTCTCAAAATGTTCGCGCGCCGGCGCAGTTTCGTCCTTGATACGCCTGACGTGTTGACGACCAGTTAAAACAGGATGCCGTAAGAGTTCGGGAAGCAAATGTCGCTCTCGGATCCGGCAAACCGAGGCGGATGTCTGGGGAATTCCACACAGTGGAAAGGCCGCCAGCCGAAGCCTCGCATTTCGGGAAATGGAGTTACCTAATGAGTTCAGTGACCTGGCTTCGAACGAAGCATGGGATGCTGCTTTTCGTGCTTGCAGCCGCAATTACCGTTCTGAGTGCTTCACAGGGGCACTTGTCGCTGGCAGAGGACGCAGACCAGCAGCCTGAGGGCCTTCGGGGAATCCTTCCCGAATTCGTGCCGCTGGGGCTTCTGGAAGACGACTTCCTGACGCTCGGTGAGACATGGGACGGCTGGAGCAAGAGCGCCGCCGCCGATGTCGCGACTCTCTATGAACAGGAAGATCTCGACGTTGCAGGACAGCGAGCCGCTCTCGAAAAGCTGAATAGTCGAATCCGCACTATGGAAAAGGCATTGGCCGACAAAGCTTACAGATCCATTTTTGATCCATTGGCAACCATCAACTCTCGACTGTCGAGTCGAGTCGCTGTGGCGACAGCGATTCTCGACACGCTTGAGATGAATCCGGTTTCGGCACACAAAGCCAAGGTCGATGCTGCCGGAGCAGAAGTTGCGGCATCGGTTGATGACCTCGGCAAGTACTTGTCGAAAATCAAGAATGGCGACGCGTGGCTGAAGTACATCCGCGCAGAAGAACTGCGATCTGCTGTCGGTTCAACGAACCCAGCGGGAGTTGTGACCGCCGTATTCACGAAGCTGGCTGACTCGCAGAAGATGGAAAACGAAGCTCAGCGAGAGTTCGTGCAACGCCCGCAGTTCCTCTCTGTCAAAGAACGACTCGGGCAGTACCTGCAACTGGCTTCTGCAGAAAAAGCACCCGGCGGGAACGATCAGTCTGCACTGCGAGCCGCACTGTCGAAACTGATTTCATCGCTCGAAGAGTATACTGAAAACCAAAGTATCACTTCTGCCAATGCAGCTCGTGCTGCCTACAGCGACGTACGTGCGATGGCTGCTGATGGTGGTGATCTTCTTGCCAATGTCCTGGCAACTTACTACTTCAACTACAACCTGCGAGTTGTGGCCACAGAGTCATTCCTCAACAAGGTGGCCGGATATAAACACACAGATTCCGGCGTCGTTGATGACTTTGTTCTGGGAGCCAAAGTCGACGGTCATCAGACAACGACCGGTACTGTGGGCATTGATCTGAAGCCGAACAACAGTGTCATTCAGTTCGACATGACGTTTAATGCTGTTACTCAGACGAACACAAACGGAGTTACCAGCCAGGCCACCATCTTTACATCGGGGTATCACACATTCGGAGTGACAAAGTCAATCAACTTCGATGGTGATCGATTCACGACTTCGCCCGCCACGATGTGGGTGAATGCAAACAACACCACAACGGGTGCTCGCACTGGCGCGAGTGGCGTCCCGCTGTTCGGTGGAATCGCTGATTCGATCGCTGTCAATGTTGCCCGCGAAAGGCGAGGTCAATCGGAAGCTATTGCTGCTGACAAGTTGCGCAAGCGCGTTCTGCCAGAGTTCAATAGTGAGATCGAAGCGGAATTCGGCAAGGCCACGGCAACAATGGAAGAGACGGTGATTCCGCGTCTGAAAGAGAACAACCTGTTTCCGTCAGCACGAACCTATCGATCAACGAGCGACGCTCTGTGGGTTGGTACACGGATGATGGATGATGGTGACCTGGCAGGCGACGCACCTTCATTCTCGACGCGAGTTGAAGGCAGCGCTGCGATTCATCTTCACGAAACACTGCTGAATAATTCGTTGGACAAACTTCCGCTCGCGGGCGGCTCGTTCACGGAAAAGGAACTCGGTCAACAAATCGAGAAGGCATTGCGGGCACTTCTTGGCGCTGACTTCAAGCTCCCCGGCGAGAAGAAAGAGGGAGATGACAGTGCCGCATCTGAAGAAGACAAGACGAAGTTCGTGTTTCCGGACAAGGATGCGATTCGAATCAAAGCTCGGGAAGGTCGGTTGATTCTCGTCCTGCGAATGGGCTTGCAGCCGGATGGAGGAGACGCAATTCCGACTCAGGAAATCTCTGTTCCGCTGGAGTTTTCCATCGACGGAACTGACATTGTGATCGAAGCGGGTTCGGTTGGTGTGGCTCCTGTTGAGCCTGTCAGTCAGCTCGTTCAGATTCCTCGAGCGGGAATTGTTAAGTCAAAAATTCAGAAAGCACTTCCAACTCGGAAGATTGACAGAATGATTACCCTGAAACGAAAGACGGGCGGTCCCGTTGATCTGGCCATCACTCAGATTCGCCCGAACGCCGGATGGCTGACGATTTCGATCAAGTAGACAAGCAGATATGACAGATCGTTGGCCCTGCGGATTTCGTTCGGGCTGCTGCAACGCGAAATGCTCAAACAGGCCCGGTTGAATCAATGGTTCAACCGGGCCTGCAGTTGTTTCGGAACACAATGTCAACGCATCGCCGAGCGATTCCGTTCGGTCGGAACGCGTCTCACCAACGATGATGACTGGCGGGCGTTCGCTAATTGCCTGACGACTCACTTGAGACATCCGACACCGTGATGCAGCGTTTCTGATGTCGAGCAAGGCTTTCAGCCGGGGATGTTCGACAGAGAAGCTCGCGCGACGGGCGTCTGATCGTTACTGAAGTCGGGAGTTGGCAGGCTATTCATCAATTGCCGAAACTGGCGAATTTGACGGCGACTGACGACGTGAAGTCGGACATGACTTTCCCGGACCTGCGGGTTGCCGCGTTTAGAGTGGGGTCCGTCCTGTGCGGGCGTGCCATCCGCACCTTGACTTCCCGGGTTCGTGCTGGACAATCACTTGTTAACTTTTCCTGCTGTGAGACCAAGGTTTACGTCGGGATCTAGTGTACGCCATTTTCGATACCGGCCTTCTCTGGGTCCGAGCAACTTCCGCCGGTTGAGGCATTGCGATGCTCGCAAAGCTCATCTCGATTGATGGCGATCGACCGATCGTCCTCGCGAAAGATGTCACAGTCGTAGGCCGCAAACGTGGTGTCTGCGATGTGTATATCGACCGGTCCAGTGTGTCAAAACTGCACTGCGTGATCGTGAAGACGGATGGCCTGCTTTTCATCCGCGATCTGGGTAGCACGAACGGCACCAAAGTGAATGGCCAGCGAGTAACTCGCGGAGCGTTGTTGCCCGGTGACGAACTCGCCTTTGCCAACGCTCGTTTCCGGGTTTATCTCGGACCTGACGAGCCCGAACAGGCAAACGGTCGACCTGATAACACGGAAATGATGACGTCGTTCCCCGAAGCTGGTCACGGCAGCGG
>JAQBWV010000428.1 GCA_027624335.1 Planctomycetota bacterium | reverse complement strand
CCAGGAAACTTTCTTCCGGTTTCTCGTCGGGATGACCTGCTCCCAGCAGTCGATCTTCCGAGACGACGAAGCGACAGTTAACCTGATCCGTCGAGAGATCCTTCGGGGCCAAGATGCTATTTCGAATGCACTGCTGTGACGGTCAACCATCCGTTGGTGGCAGAAGCCGAATTGATTTTCAGAGTGCCCGTCTTTTGCATTTCTGAAGGCAATGGAATCTCCTTCAGGTCGACGGTCTTGACGAGATCGCGATCAAGGCGGTTCTGCAGGATTCGCCGGATGGCTGTTTCACGAAGGCTTAGAGCCTTCCGCTCCGCAGTCTTGAGTCGCGGTGGAACGATGACTGGATCGCCCGCGAGTGTTGCCTGGATGATGCCGTCATTATCCGCCAGCTGAAAAGTTACAGAGACAGTGATTGCCGGATACGTTCTTCGTCCAGCGATGAACTCCTTTCCGGTGATCGACAATGTCAGAGTGTTGTTATTGGCTGAGATGGTGATGGGGTGATCGGAGTCGAACCTGATGGCGACTTCCTCGTTTTCTGCAATGGCTTCGGTGGGAGCGGGCACGCCTGCCAGATCTTCCGCAAGCTGCTGCAGCTCTCGAATCGTGAAAGTCTTGTCGCCGAACATGCTGGCGGCCACGTTGTTCAGAGCGGATTCATGCAGCTGCAACGCCGCGTCGAATTTGTGTGCCATCGTCGGCGGAGAACTCGGAGCTCCCAGCTGATGAGGCGACGCTTCCGTGATGTCGAGAATCAGATGGTCCAGCGTTGTCCGGGTGTGGATGTGTTCCGGAAATGCGTCCAGCCGCTGAAGACGGTATTTGATGTCTCGGCGGTACCGGTCGTTCAATGGCCCTATGACAGCTTCAACCTGACCGGGTAGCTGTTTGTGAATTTCCTCTTCAGCCCCTCTCGCTGCCGTGTTGTTGAACTCGGCTCGTCGTCGTTCAACTTCTCCTTCTGCAATCCCGACCACCAGCGGGTCAACCGGCCACGGAAGAGCTGTTTGAATACAGTAGATACAAACGTTGGCTGCAGCTCCCGCCCAGGAAGCGCCAGCAGCGAGACCTGCACCTGAAACGGTGACGTAAGTGCCCGCGTTGATTCCAGCGGCACCCGCCGCCTGGGCTGTTACCGGGGCGTAATCCACGAAGCCATGCAAATCTGTTCGGCCGTCAAATTGAATCTGAACCATGGCTGGCGACTTTCCTGGGACGAGCTTTGAGTTGACGGTTCCTTGAGTCGTTGCGTTTCCGGAAAGTGAATTTCCGGAGAAGTCAGCGGTGAAGGGGGTGGTCAGATTGATTTCGCGTTTGACGACGCTGGCGATCAGCTGGTCCGACAGTGCAACTCGCAGATTGGTCTGAGAATTCCGCTGGCGGACGCTATTTACCAGTGACGATGCCTGCCGTCGTTCGGAAAACCACCCCAGCTGTTTTCCGACGCGCTGTCGCGTCTCTGTCGTGGTATGTTCCTGGTGCGCCTGCAGGGTCGTGCGAAGTGCATCCACCTTTTCTTTGAACTCGGCCTCCGCATCACCAGCGGCATGATCAGCATGTAGCGTCAGGTAGTAGGCGAGGTCATGTCGCAGATCCACAAACTGCGGCATCCCCAAGCCGTTGACATCCTGAGAGATCGCGTCGAGTACCTTCTGGAGGCCATCCACGCTTTCGTTTCCAGAACCCGTCAGATGGTCCCGCAGAACGCTCAAATGTAGAAACCTGTTCCAGGCGTCCACATTTTCCGGCGTGATTGCCAGCAACAGATCAAGACATTGCAGGTCACGTGCCAGCAGTGCTCGAGTATTTGTCAGTCTCTCTTCCGTGATCGGTTGAAACTGTGAGGCTGCTTGTTCCACCAACTGAATGTCGGATTCCTCAGTGAACCCGGTCCCAGCGTTACCCAGAACGAGGACGAGACAAAAAGTTATTGATAGCCGCCGGTTGAGAATGCTCATCTTGGTACCTCACTCTTTCGATAATGTAAAACCTGTGATTCGCCACGCGTCGGTGACGTTCTCTCCGACCAGACCAGCTGTTCCGAAGTAATGACGAATGCTGCTGAATTCGGGAAGCTTGTTGAAATCGATTTTTGACTCGCCAGTCTCTGCATCGCGGAACCGCTTGATGGCCATGCCGACGATCATGCCGTAAACGGATTCGACTTCTTCGAGCCGACCACTTCGGACGAGTTCATAAGTTGTTTCGATGTCCTGCGGCACATTGGACCACGCACGTCCGATTGTTCCCTGTGGATTCAGTTTTGCGATCGCAGCCATGACTCGTTTGAATTCTTCAGCGTCCGCTACAGGCTCAACTGTGGCTTGAGTCAACACGGACCGAATGGCTTGTGCGCTGGTCGCAATCATCAGTTGCTTCCGTGCGACCATGACGGCGAGGGTCCTTAGTCGCGGAGCGCCTTCCTCTTCATTGTCCCGTTCAGTCGATTCGCCAATCGTCCACAGATCGTTTGGATAGCCAGTGACGCGGTAACGTCTGACGCCAGGGTCGTCTCGCAGCATTCGTTTGACGGCCTGCGCGACGCCGTCCTCGTCATTGGCAATCTGCACAGACACGAAGCTTCGTTCGTTCTTTCCTGCGATGGGCAATTCAGATTCGTTAAGGATCGAAATCTGTGAACTCAGCTTCTCGATGACGTCATTACGAACGTCGACGCGTGGTCCATCGTCGGCTTTGAGATCGGTCATGATGTCGTTAAATGTGCCCTCGATTCCGTCCGCATACAGATCGTCAAACAGTCCGCCAATGTTTTCAAAGGCCGATGTCAGATTGAAATTCAGCGTCGTCAGCATATTGACGCTGTTTGGAACCCAGGTCCCGGTCGTCAGATCGGCATCGCCGGGAAAGTCGAAGATCGCCATCGTGCCTCGATGCGGCTTCGGAGCGTAAATCGTGACTCGGACAATCAGGTCGTACGGTGCGACAGCGCCGGTAACATTTCCGCTGATCGCCTTAACGGCGTCGAGGCCGTGTCGCTTCGCAAATTCGGCAGGATGATCTTCAGGTTCGTCGAACGGCCCAGGTTTATGAACCAGACGCAGTAACCCAATTGGGTCAACATACCAGCGAAGGGCTGGTGACGACATGCCTTCGATGTTGCAGCTTTCCGACGATTTGCGAAACGAGTCGAGAGTGCTCAGCGAAGTCTCCGGCTGAGCCCATCGTTTCAGAGTGTTGTCAACTTCGGCCAGATTCGTAGAAAACAGCAGCGTGTCGTCCTTCAAAAGCCAGACCGACGTTCTGGCCTCTCCCGAGTCAGCGATTTTCCATTTCCAGCTTCTGATGTCGGCTCCATCCTGTTTTACTGATTCTCCCGTGGTGCCCCGTTCTGTGAATCGTTCACTAATCGTCTTCAGCAATGCTGTCGCATCAGCAGTCTTACCTGCAACATCGACGATGATCATCGTGACGGTGGAACCGTTGGCTGCTTCGACCAGCGCTCCGGACATCTGCCCGGACGCGACCGAGCGAAGTTCGTCGATTGTTGTACCCGTTGTCTTGACGAAATTCGGAAGCGCGAACTGGTGGAAGTATCGATCGGCCTCTTCGACGAATGGCTTCATCTCGGCGGAACTGGCAAGTTGCCCTGTCTG
>JAQBWV010000099.1 GCA_027624335.1 Planctomycetota bacterium | reverse complement strand
CAGAAATATAGAACACTTCCGTCTGCGAATCCTCACGCTGCACCACACACGAATCAAACTCACCGGATAGAGAACGCTACACAATTACCCCAGCGTTTCGCGAAGAACCGAACTTCAAGTGGCCGCCGGAAATGTGATCAGCTGGAGATCGGATCGCCGCTCAGGTAGCGGGCCAGTTAATTGAGGACGTAGTGCGGCTGGGCGTGCGCCATCGCAGGCGGCTTGATGCAGGTACACGTCCCGCAAGACGCGTCCCGAATTCCGCGCAGGGTTCGTCGTGTCGCACCATCGATTCACGTGACGCTGTGGTACTTCGAGACGCACCCCGCTCATTTTCAGAGCGACAACCTTTTATTCACGGTACGTGTCGTAAGCGACAGATGGCTGGTCTTCCAGCGGTTTCAGATCTTCGAAAAGGCAATGCGGCACTAATGCATCTCGATCTTGTAGATCGCCACGGCAGCAGCTTCGCGAACGCGTGGGCTCGAATGCGTGAGCAAATCCCGCAATAAGGGCAGTGCGGTCGTGGCTTTCGGGCCGATCTCTCCAAGGGCTTCGGCGATGTAGTATCGGATGAGGTCGTCCCTGTTGTTGGCAGTGTGGTGCGCCTTGATCAGGGCGGGAACTGATGCCTCGGCTTGTGAAGGCAGTCGACCGAGCATCTTAGCGGCCAGATTGTCCGGGTTGAGACCCTCGAGTGATGTAAGAAGCAGATGTAATGCTTTCTTGTCGTCGGGGTCGACGCGGGCGACCACGTAGGCAACCTCCATTCGAAGGCGCTGGTCCTCGTCCAGCATCATTTGCTTCAGAGCGGGCAATGCTGCGTGAGCCCGCGGACCAATGCGACCGAGCGCTCTTAGAATCTCCTTTCGTGTAAACACGTGCCGGCCTTCGAAGTTGTCAAGTTGATCGACAAGGTAGCGGATCGCAGATTCGTCGCCGGGGTCGATCTGGACAATCGCGTACGCGGACCAGATTCCGGGCCGTTCCTTCAGGACGGGAAGCGCGTCCCTGGCCTCGGGACCGATGTCGCCCAAGGTCTCGGCCACCCCACTTCCCCCCTCATAATCGCCGCGCACGCGCTGGAATGCTTCGATGAGTGCGGGCACGTCCCTGGCCTGCGCCCCAATGCGGGGCAAAGCTCGATCGGCAAGTCTGCGGACAACTTTGTTATCGTCCTTGAGCGCTTCGATAACCGCGGCGACGGCCGCGTTTGCCTTCGGACCGATTTGGCCAAGGGAGCTTGCGGCGCGGTAGCGAACCTCTGGAGTCTCGTCGGCGAGCAGTTGCGTCCACTGGCGCAATCGCTTGTCGAAGATGAGCGGGTCGTCCTCGGGAGCCACTTGCATGGCGATGGACGAAGCCACCGACCAGCACAGCAAATATGTTGTTGCGATTGTTCTCATGAATCGTGCCTTCCTGTGTGCCCGATAGCTTATCCGGCATAAAACGGCAACGCATGACACATCATGTCAGTAAGTAGGGCCAGTTCTCAATGACCAATGGTTGCAGCCTGTGTGTCGGCCGGTAGGAATCGGCCCTGCATGAGTCATGCTGGCGATGGTCTAAGTAACCAGCACCGGCTCACGCGTCCTTCTTCTGCCTGGGGTATGGTCTCAGACCGAGGAGCATTTCAGCTCTCTCGGTGAGTGGTCTAGCGGCGAGATCTTTGTTGGTGTACTCGGCGAGGTTACTGGCCACGACGTCGTAGACGGCCTGACGGTCCTGGCTGGTGTCGACTTCAACACATCGGTCTTTGCTCTTGAAGAGTTCGACGGTGGGCAGAGTCTCGGCCTTGAATGTGTCGAATCTCAGCTTCACGCTTTCGACGTTGTCGTCACTTCTTCCCGTGTACTTTGCACGGCCCATGATGCGCTTCTCGAGAACCTCGTAGGGGCATTCGAAGTAGAGCATTTTCGGGAGTTCGGAATCCTGGCTGAAGATTTCGTTCCACGCTTTCAGGTTAGACACCGAGCGAGGGAATCCATCAAGCAGGAAGTTGTTCCTGCCTGTCGTTCTGGTGACGGTCTCCATCGCGTTCCTGAGCAGAGTCACGACGATATCGTTGGGGACCAGCTTTCCAGCAGTGATGAACTCTTCGATGGTCGCGGCGGCCGGACCTCCCGCCTCGCGTTCGGCGCGAAGGAGATCACCCGTGGATAAGTGAGTCCAGCCAAGTTGCGACTCGGCCAGCTCACACATTGTTCCTTTTCCGGAACCCGGCCCTCCGATAACGAAGACAACGTTGGGATCGGGGCAGGGCAATCTGGGATCGTAGTGGTGGAGCACGACCTTCGGTGCAGGTGCGACTCCTTTCTTGTAGACGTGCCACTCTGTGTCGGTCGGTGGCATCTCATCTTCGCATGTCGCGTCGTACGCGAGATGCCCATCGAGACGGCAGATTCTCCAGGACTTGTAACTGTTGGAGTATGACAGCGACGGGCTTCTGGCAGACTTACCATCGGCACGGTCCCACGCCATCCTGCCGTTCCAGTAGCCGAGACTTGAAACGGTTCCCGATTCAGATTCTGCCGGAGGTGCCGTTGAAGGAATGAAGAGCCCATCCACTTCGGGAAGACCGGCGCCAGACACTTCAATAAAGAAAGCGTTAGTCGTGAGCTCGTTTGGTTCGGCCATGATACCTTCAATGGATTGTTGACTGGACCATTTCTGAAAGTGCTCGAATTCGAAAAGTGCGAGTTGCCAGCGATCCGTTTGCGTCGTTGACCGTCAAAGCTTGTTGAGAATCTCTGCGGCTTTGTCTTCGTAGATCTTCTGCCAGTCGACACCCAGCACGCAGTCGCTGTCTTCCTGAGCGCGACCGACGTTCTGCAACTGCTCCGTGGTCGGTGCGTAGAAGATGTAACCGTTGGTGTAGCCGGCGACGAAGGTCAGGTCATGAGGCGATTTCTGCTTCAGGTTCAGGCCAATCTGAACGGTCAGTTCGCCGGGGAAAGTCGTGAGCACGAAGTTGCCGACTCGCAGTCCGGTGAGTTCGACGTCGATCGTGCGTTTTCCAGCAGCGGCTCCACTTGCGTGATGTTTTCGAAGCAGAGCGAGGTTCGTGTTGACTCGCGTCAACTGTTCCATCGTGTGAATGTTGCGAATGTACTGTGCAATGTTCCTCCGATTATCTGCGTCAAGCTTGTCAAGATGCCCGCGTCCCATCTCCCGGTCATGGAGATATCGATAAGGGTAATTCGCGGGGAATTCTTCGGAGGCGTTGTACTTCACGAACAGCGGAATGAACGTCTTCAGGTTCAGCGTGGTTCCTCCCAGTGAACGCAGCAGTTGGGCCTGTTCGGACTCCATTTGGGCGATGCGATCTGCCGTGTCGGCTCGCGGCAGTTCCAGAACTTCGTTAACGACTTTCAGACGGTTGTCCTCGCGGGTGATGATCTTCCGCAGTGCCTTCAACGTGCTCAGGCCGAGCATGTTGCCGAGCGGTTCTGCGTCTCGCGGATAGTCGACGTCTTTGTAGCGGATCGGGTTGATGTCGCCGCCGCACCCTTGAACGAACAAGGCAATCGTGCCATCACTGAGGTTGTCCTCGATCACCTGAGACGCGAAGCCGGTGATGTCAGCGGTGTTGCCTCCGCTGGGGACGGCCTGGATCGGATGGCAGGCAAAGTTGTAGACCACAGCCAGCGTGGATCCATCAAGCCGGTCAAGTCGAAGAATGCCGATCTCGGTGTCGACGGGTCCGACGCCCACGATCTCTTCATCGGGCGGGATCGAGTACGCGTGCCGGACATCGATGGTGCGGCCGTCTTTCAGTTTCAGTCGGCGATTCTCCATGATGCGGTCTTCGTTGCCGGTTCCGACTCCTACGGTGACGGGAACGAGATTGCTTGCCGCCTCTTTGATCGCGCGGACGGTTCGGTCGTCGGCGTCTGTGCAGACGATGCCGTGACAATGGCTGGCGTTGACCATCACGTTCGCGGGTTTGATCCCGAGTTCCTTCTCGACAATTCCGCGAACTTTTCCGAGGTAGTCGTCTTTGATGTAACCGATGCCTCCGACGGCGACAGCGTCCAGAGTCACGATGACGGTGGTCGTTGAACCCGACTTCAGGACGAGGGCTTTTACATAGAGCGGATCGTTCACCAGGCCGGCATCGAGATTGGTGATGTCGACTTTGGCGACTCCGGCGAGCAGAGGCTCAGCACCGGCGGCTTGAGATTGCCATTGCACCGAAAGAAATACTGCAGTCAGAACACCAACCGACATTGCTTTGCGGTAAAACGCTGTCAAGCCAGGTGCTGCTGCTGTCCCCCAGCTGAAGGTGTTGTCACACATCGACATGATCAGTTACCTCTTACGGAATTGAAGAGTGAAAGCAGCCGCTGCCTCCATTCGAATTGTTGACAGCAATGACTCGGACTATATTCACCGGGCGAGCGATCAGTCGACTAACGGCTTGAACCTGAGTTGCCGTGTTGCTTTTCGGTGCTTCTCCGCTGACTTCGTTCATTCCTTCCGCCGTTCCCCACCTTAGGTTTCACAAAACATGCTTCAGTCCAACTTCCACCTCTTCTGCACGCTCGGTTTCGCAGCCGCATTCACGCTGCAGCAACTCGGACCAGCTTCCGCCAATGACTGGCCGTCATGGCGAGGTCCCTATCGCAACGGCATCGCCACGGACGAGACCGGCTTGCAGTCGGAATGGTCGGACAATGGCCCGGAGCTGAAATGGCAGATCGACGGCCTGGGACGCGGGTATTCGTCAATCGCGATCTCGGATGGTCGTATCTTCACAATGGGCAAACGGAAGGATGGTTGTGAGTTGATCGCTCTGGATCTGAAGAATGGTCGCGAGCTGTGGTCAACACGCGTCGGGGGCGGTGATCCAAACTGTACTCCCACCGTCGATGGCGGACTTGCGTACGCTCTTGGGCGAGACGGCGACCTCATTTGTGCCGACGTCGCGACTGGCGAAATCGTATGGCAGAAGAGTTTTCCGAAAGACTTCGGCGGTCGCATGATGTCCGGCTGGGGTTACAGCGAATCACCACTGGTCGACGGAGATCGACTGATCTGCACGCCCGGCGCGAATGATGCCGTCGTCGTGGCCCTCGACAAGAAGACCGGCGCAACGATCTGGAAGTCCGCCATGCCGGACGACATTGGCCGTCGCGGCAAAGATGGAGCGGGTTATTCGTCGATTGTCGTCAGCTACGCGCGGGACGTTAAGCAGTACATTCAGTTGACGGGGCGAGGTGTCATTTCGATCGACGCTGAGGACGGTTCGCAGCTCTGGTCATACAATCGTATCGCCAACGGAACTGCCAACATCCCGACGCCGCTCGTGAAGGGCGACAGCGTGTTCTGCTCAACCGGGTATGGAACAGGGGCGGCCCTGCTTCTCGTTAAGAAGGAAGGTGATCGTCTGGTCGTCGAGGAGAAATACTTTCTCGATGCGAAAAATATGCAGAACCATCATGGCGGCATGATCGTCTACGCCGACCACATCTATTGTGGCCACGGTCACAACAATGGGTTTCCGTTATGCATCGAGTTTTCAACGGGCAAAGAAGTGTGGGCTGGTGGACGCGGTCCCGGCAGCGGGTCGGCTGCCATTCTGCTGGCCGATGGTCATCTCTATTTCCGCTACGAAGACGGCACGTTGGCGCTGATCGAAGCAACTCCGGAAGCATACAGACTCAAAGGTTCCTTCAAACTGGCGACGAAGAACGGCAAGAGCTGGCCTCATCCTGTGATCGTCGACGGCCTGCTGTACGCACGGGATCAGAACGCGCTGCTGTGTTACGACATCCGCAAGTAAAAACAGGGAAGAAACAAGTTCCCGGATTTTCGTAGTGCCGGTTTCCACCGGCCGGTAGGAACCGGCACTACCGTCTGGGAGCAGTAGGAAGAAGGACGTTCCAGGGAAACCGTCACCCTCAAAGCATGGTGCTGTCGAGGGTGATTTCGTATCCGGTGGTCGCGTCTACTTAGACTGGCACGCTATGCGGCAGCGCGATTTACTGCAGAGATCGGCGGCGTGACAAGGTCGTTGATGTTTCCCGCCAGCGGTGATGTGGCAGCAACGGTGCCCGGTTCGAGCAGACGCACGGGAATTGCTGATTCTGGTGACAGCATGGTCGAGATAACTCGCCCGTTGACCTCCGTTCCCGGCACAACCTGAAGACCAGCCTGGCGAAGAGTCATCGGCAACACGATATTCAGGATTGACATCGCGAGCGGAGCGCCGAGACACAACCTCGCTCCGCCGCCAAACGGCAAATACTCATAGCCGGTGGGGCGAATTGTCTTCCAGCGATTCGGACGAAATTTGCTGGCGGACTCGAAGACCAGCTCGTTTCGATGAGTCATGAACTGGCTGAAGATGACGAGTGAGTTTGCTTTTAGCGGCACACCATTCAACTCCGTCGGTCCATTGGTGACTCTCTGAGAGTACGCTGAAGCCGGAAGAACTCGCATGCTTTCGCGAATTACTCTGTCGAGAATATTCGCAGAACCGCCTGGCACGATACCCGGCGCCGAATCGGGCAACCCGTTGTGGATACTCGATTCCGGTCGCCTTGAAACGTGGGCAACAAGATCCTGCATGACTTCGGGATGTTGAGCCAGGAGCAGCAGCGTCCAGGTCAGCGTGTGAGCTGTTGTCATTTGCGACGCAGCGAAAACCAATGCGGTCTGTCCGACGAGTTGCGACTCCGTCATCGGTGCTCCAGCTTGCGTCGCTCTCAGCAGTAGCGAGATGACATCGTGACCCGACGACACATCTTTCGCTGAGCGGTGGCTGATCAGCTCTCGTATTCGGACTTCCAGTTTCTCGGCGAACAACAGCAGGTGTTGATAGCGTGGGTAAAAGTCCTCTTCGGAAACCAGAGCCGCGATTCCCATTTCATGGTTGAGCTTCACCCACTGCTGCATCATTCCGCCAATTTCGAATGCCAGTTCAGGCTCCACCATGCCGAACAACATCGAGCTTGATATCCGCAGCATCAGATCTGTCATCTCGCTTGAGATATCCAGAGTTCTACCCGGACGCCAATTGTCGAGCATGTTGTGAGCATGGTGCTTGATCATCTCGGCGTACCCAGGGATCGCTCGTTTTTCGAACGCATCTTTCATCGAGCGTCGCTGCTGGGAGTGCTCGCGACCGTTCATGCTGAGTAGTCCCGAGGTCAGTCTTCGCTGCGCGGAGTGTTTCGGGCCTCGAATCGCGAAGAACTGCGAGTGAAAGCTGTCGCCTCGACTGAGAATCTGGCGATTGAGCTCCGCTCCGAATGCAAAGACGATCTGCTGTCCGTCTTCTTCCATCGCGATAAGGTTACCGCCGGCATTCTGGACACGACGCATGCATGAGATCGGATCGTTCGAGAACTCGCTCAAACGGCCCTCGATCACCGGAATCTGACGCGACGCTGCTTCAGAAGTTTGCATGGGAAACCGAATTCAAATGGCAGAGAGAAAACATGAGTCGTGTCGCTTTTCTCAGGCAGCTTTCGTGTCACCTGTTGGGGCGGTTCGCGAAGCAACGTTTGATTCGTGTGATGCCTCACGCGAGCCAGCGAGGTCACGCAATTCGATAAGGGCAGGACCGTTCAGTTCTTCTTCAAGATCGACCAGCCGCGCCGCAACGAATGCCCCGTCCATCAGACGATGGTCGTACGTCAGTGTTACCTTCATCATCCCGTTGACTTCGATCGGGCCAAACGTCAGGCCTGTCGACATCACAGTTGGCGGGTGCTGGATTTCGACTCCTCGACCGGAAACCGTCGTCAGAGAAAATGTCCCAAGTCGCTTGGCGCGTTTCTCGCCAGCAATGTTCAGATTCCACCACCAGATGGCACGTCGAGCGACTGTCGGCAAGCAACTCAGTTTCAACTGTTTTCGGAACACAGACTGCGGCGGTTCATTGGTGAAGCGATCGATCGAATCCTGGATGTCAGAAAGAGACAGCGACTCCGGCGAGCGAATGAGTCCCCAGAAAAGCCAGTCCTGACCCTCGTGTCGTCGACTGGTTGCGAGATTCGCCACAGTCTTCTGATGCTGAAAAATATGACGCCAGGGCCACTCACGCCAGGTTTGAAGTAGCACCGGGTTTCGACGACTGATCGTTCCCCAGGCTTTAATGAAGATCGCTGGCCACGAGATTCGAACCATTGTTCGATCACGTGCTTCAGCCAACTCTGTGAGCAGCATGGAACGATTGTGAGCGTACGTCGGATTGCGCTGATGAAGATGTAGAATGTCCGTAACGAGTGCTCGACTGCGAGGTACCCGAAGGCGACCTGATCGAACTGTGTTGTCACAATCGCCGTTCATGAATGTGCCGTCACCAGAATTGCCTCGACGTCGATGGTGACCAGAATTCGGACCTGGTCCCGATACTTGAATGTCGGCGTCGACCGGCCTTCAGCATCCGTCGGGTGGCAGCAGCAGTCCTGTTCGTATCGGCGCTCTCGAAAAGAAAGCGTCCGATCCAACTCCACTCAAGTGCCGAGTACGTAATGCATCCCGGCAGTCGTCGATGACGATCGATTATGGGGATTGCGCCGTCAACGACGCTGCAAACGGTGGAGCATAAAGTAGCCATCTCGCTCCTCGAGATGAGCCGCCGTCACCAGTATCGTACGACTTGAACCGAACCATCCCTCGCGGGAAAGATCACAATGGCGATGCCATGATTTCTGAATCTGATGTCTGATCCCGCCGTCGGCTCATCTCGGTAAATGATTCTCGACGCTGGCCCTGGCTATCAGAGACTCCGCATCGCTCCAGATTTGCTGGTACTGCTTCCTGCGCAGTTTCAGTTCCTTGATGGCCGATTCTGAGAATGACTCGCCGATGCCCCAGGCGTCCGCCAGTTGCATGGCCACTGCCAGCGCCGCATCCTGGATGTCTCGATCGGAGGTCACGAAATCGAGCAACAGGCTGCTGACGTACCCGGCGATCGTTTCGTCACCTCTGGAAATCATCGCGGCTATGTCGTGATGTGCATCGGCGAGCTGTTTCACGTCTGTCGGCTCTCTGGCAGCGTTGATATCTGGAAAGAACAACCGGGCGTGCGACATGACAGATTCAGTACGAATCCATGCCGGTTCCAGAATCTGCCGGATAACCTCTCGGGTTACAGAGGTGAGGTAACACTGTGCCGGAAGATCGATCTGCTGTAACGACAACGGACCTTCGATCATGCGGCGAATCGACTTTTCAACCGCGTCTGATGTGGCGATTGTGTCAAAAGACGCCGAGTTCGCGGCCGACTCCGTCAAGTTGCCAACCTCAGAAGCCGGATGCGAGGTGCTCCACAGTTGCAAAGCACGTACTCGCAGAAACGCTTCGGGGTGAGAGAATCCTTCGGTGACGAATTCGCCGCGAGTTTCCTGTTCGACATCGGCACCCTGAGATGCCTCTTCCGCCTGTCGAAGATAGCTTTTCGCGTCCACGTTCTTCAGTCCAGTCTGCATCTTGATTAACGCTCGAACTGCCGTCTCAAGATCTCCGCAGGCGATGTGGCTGCCCCGGTCGCAGAACACTTCGGAGAACAGACGCATCCGACGGTACGTTTCCAGGTGGACTTCGTCGCCGCGAGGATCGTTCAGCATGCCAAGCAGAATCTCATGCGCGATCAGCACTTCTTCGTCCCACCCCGTCCACAACAGATAGTGCGAGATCTCGTGTCCGAGTAACGCCCGTAGTTCTCCATCATCGAGCGTTTCGAGCAGAGGACCGTGCAGAACAACGTGCACCTCGCCAGGAACATACTTAAGTGACGCATTCAGTTCCGGAGCCTGCTGCGCCTGATAGATCGTTAGCGGCGCGTTGATCCCAAGTGTCGTCGAAACGGCGTCAGCGGTCTCGTACAGTGTCGGCTGCGAATCACGTTCAATCCGATACGTCGTGCGGAGCAGGTCCAGGCGAACGGCTGCGGCCTGCTTCTCGCGGTCGGCTTCAGTCGCGAACCACTGCCACAGATCGTCTTCATGAGTCTTCAGATAGTCGACCAGTTCGACGAACCAGGGCAGACGGTCCAGCGGTGGATTTATGGTGTGAGAAGCCATTTCAGCTTCACAGCTCCAACGGGTAATGAACGAGGTAACTACGGGGAAACAGTCCATCCCGCAACGCTGACGGATTGTTGCGGAACAAGTCGTCGATGCAACCGGCGACGCACAGGTTGCCGTTGATTGTCGTCGGTAGCGACGTGTCGCTAGCATACTTAGTTGTTCCAGATTTGGACTCCCGCGCGGTTAAAGTCCCGTCACAAACGAATTCAGCGAGTCGCAAGTGCGGCGATTTCGCGATGACAGATATGAGGAAGGTTATTGCGATGAAATGGCTGATGATCCGATCGGTAATGTTGAGCCTCACGCTGACATCGATGGTGTTGCATGGCTCGGTTTCAAGCGTGCTGGCAGATGGAATCATGCAACTGAAGAAAGGCGATCACGTCGTCTTTATCGGGGGCACGCTGGCTGAGCGAGAACAGTACTTCGGACACATCGAAGCCCAGATTCACGCTCTACATCCTGAGCTGAACATATCGGTCCGCGATCAGGGTTTCACCGCCGACGAAGTCCGCTTCCGTCCGCGGTCGCTCGATTTCGGAGAACCCGACAAGCACCTGACTCTGGCGCGAGCCGATGTGATTTTCGCGTTCTTCGGATTCGCCGAGTCGTTTAACGGCGAAGCGGGCCTTGCGACGTTTGAACAGGAACTGCGTGACTTCATCGCACATTCGGCAAAGCAGAATTACTCGGGCAAGGGGGCACCTCGCGTTGTTCTCTTCTCGCCGATCGCTCACGAAAATATCAACAACTCAAACCTGCCTGATGGTTCCGTCACGAACCCCAATCTTGAGCTGTATACGAAGGCGATGAGCAAGGTCTGCTCCGAAACGAAGACGCCATTCGTTGACCTTTTTTCGTTGAGCCTGAGCCTCTATGAAACAAACAAGTCGCCTTTGACATTCAACGGGATTCATTTGTCCGATGATGGTTACAAAGTCTTTGCGCCGGCTTTTGTGAAAGCAGTGTTCGGGAAGTCGGCCGCTGGCACGTCGATCTCGCCAGAACTGATGGCGGAGATCGCCGAGAAGGACTTTCAGTATTTCCACCGCTACCGGGCCGTAAACGGCTTCTACATTTACGGTGGTCGATCGCAGCGGGACAACGGAAACCCACCGTTCACTGACGCATACGTCCTGGAGAACGAACGAGGCAAACTCGACGAAATGTGTGCGGTCGTCGATCAGCGAATCTGGGCGGCAGTTCAAGGCAAACCGATGGCCGGTCCTGTTGATTACAGTGGCACTCGCCAGCTGTACGACGTTCCGACGAACTTCAAAGACCCGATCAATATTCTGCCGCCTGAAGAAGCGATCAAGCAGTTTACTGTCGCGAAGGGTTACGAAATTAACCTGTTCGCTTCAGAAGTAGACTTTCCGGATCTCGAAAATCCGGTCAACTTCACGTTTGATGCCAAGGGGCGTCTCTGGGTCGCGACGATGCCGAGTTACCCTCAGTATCAGCCGCCCAACAAACCGAACGACAAGCTGCTCATCTTTGAAGACACAGACGGTGACGGCAAAGCGGATAAGCAATCAGTCTTTGCCGACGGTCTGCATCTTCCCACCGGTTTTGAAGTCGGCGACGGCGGAGCGTACGTCGCTCAGGAGCCTAACCTCGTCCACCTGATCGATACTGATGATGATGGTGTGGCTGACGAGCGGAAGATTGTGATGGGTGGCTTCGATTCGGGAGACAGCCATCACGCCATCGGAGCGTTTGTCTGGGGTCCGGGTGGCGGCGTTTACATGCACGAAGGCACCTTCCACATTACTCAGGTGGAAACACCTTACGGCCCAACTCGAAACGGACATGGAGCCGTTTACCGCTTCGACCCGACTCGACAGAAGCTCGAAACCTTCGTGTCGTACAACTTTGCAAATCCATGGGGACACTGCTGGGACCGCTGGGGACAGAACTTTGTCGCAGACGCGTCCGGCGGAGCCAATTATTTTGGAACTGCGTTTTCATTGCGAACTCAGAACTTCGCCGGACAGGATGACTTTGGCCCGTTCAAGTTCGTCTATCGGAAGCAGATGGAACAGTTCTTCAAGAAGCGAGTTCGTCCGACGGCCGGGTGTGAGATCGTTTCCAGCCGGCACTTCCCTCCGGAAGCTCAAGGTAATTACCTGCTGAATAACTGCATCGGTTTTCAGGGAGTGCTGCAGCATACGGTGAAGGAAGAAGGTTCAGGATTCGCCGGTGAGGAAATCGAACCGATCCTGTTCTCGGCCGATCGGAATTTCCGACCGACCGACCTGCAGTTCGGCCCGGATGGAGCCCTCTACATTGTCGACTGGTTCAATCCACTGGTTGGCCATATGCAGCACAACCTGCGAGATCCAAATCGCGACCACACGCATGGGCGAATCTGGCGAATCACTTACCCAGGCCGTCCGCTGCTGAAGAACCAGGACCTGACGAAACTATCGATTCCCGAACTGCTGGAGCAGCTGAAGTCGCCCGAAGATCGAGTCCGTCATAGAACGCGAATTCGACTACGGGAGTTTCCAGCAGACGACGTCGTCGCTGCGGTTCGTCGGTGGTTCCAGGTCGGCCTCAACGAAAACGATAAAGATTACGAACATCACCTGCTCGAAGCGTTGTGGGTTTGTCAGCACCACAACACGGCAGCGAACAGCGATGCGGAGATTCGCGAGTTCAGCCGAGCGTTGCTGGAAAATCGAATGCAGTGCGAAGAGGCCCGTGCCCGGGCGGCGGCGGTTCGAGTGCTTTCCCACTGGCGGGATCTCTTCCCGGAGAAAGACGTCATCGCATGGCTTCAGGAAGCCGCCAACGATGATCACCCTCGGGTCCGACTCGAAGCAATCCGAGCCTGCTCCTGGGTCAACACAGCCGTTGCTGCGGAAGTGGCTCTTGAAGTCGTTAAGCATCCTCGCGACTACTACATCGACTACGCTCTGGAAGAAACAATTCGCGGACTGGAGCCGCTGTGGAAAACGTCGATCAGCTCAGGTCACCCCTTTGCCGCGAGTAACCCCGCCGGTGTTGAATACATCCTCGGAAGCATTCCAACTGTCGACCTGGAAAAACTACCGAAGTCAGCGCCAGTGCTGCTGGCGATGCTGACTCGGCCCGCCGTCAAAGAGCAGGCTCGTCTGGAAGCGCTTTCAGGGCTCGCTACGGTAAAGAAGTCTGACGAACTCGCCGAACTGACATCCGCCATCAATTACGTCGACCGAACCGACGCAGCGGGTGCGGCTCAGGTGATCTATGATCTCGTCCTGATGCTGACAAAACGAGATCCGGCAGAACTCGTCAAGAGCCGGGACCAGTTTGAAACGTGGACGCGTTCGGCCAGGCGAGTAATCACCCGAAGAATCGGTTACGTCGCGTTGATCGCAGTTGACCAGTCAGTTGATCCCGCCTGGAAGCTGGCGTCGCAGTCTCTGGAATCATTGAAGGATTTTCTTGATGCCGTATCCATTATTCCGGACCCGGCACAGCGAGGCGCACTCTACGACGAGGTCGAACCTCTGTTGCACGGCCTCCCGAAGAAGTTCGCAGCGCAGGCAGCAGAAGCAAATGGAACCAGTGGTCGATATGTCCGCATCGAGGTTCCTGGCCGCCGTCGTACACTGACTCTGGCGGAAGTAGAAGTGTTTTCCGGCGGTCGTAACATCGCCCGAGCTGGAAAGGCCACGCAGGTCAATGTGAGTTCTGGAGGTGATGCGTCGCGAGCCATCGATGGAAATAAAAGTGGAGCATACAAGGATGGCGGACAGACACACACCAGCGACAACACAAACAACCCATGGTGGGAAGTCGACCTGGGGAAAGAAGTTCCCGTCGAATCAATCGTCATCTGGAATCGTTCTGAAAGCGGTGGACAGTATGCCGATCGCCTCGATGGTTTCTCACTGATCGTTCTTAACAGCAAGCGAAAGCCGGTGTTTCAGAAGAAGGACAACAAGGCTTCTGTGGAGTCGGTCCGGTTTGAACTCGAAAGCGACCCTGCTCCACGAATTCGGCGAGCGGCCATCAATGCGATTACGTCGATTCCCGGCCACGAAGCGGAGACTTTCACGACGCTGGCTGAGTTCGCTCAGAAGAACGACCTGCGGGTTTCTGCCGTCCAGGGACTTCAGCGCATTCCTCGTTACCGATGGCCACAGGACGCGGCCGCAGTCCGACCGCTCGTTCTGACACTTGTTAAGTACGCGCGCGAAGTGGATGCCGCAGAACGGGCCACGGTGGCCGTGCGGACTTCACTACAATTGGCGAATGACCTGGCAACGATTCTGCCCGCCGACGAAGCCAGGGAATTGAGAGCAGCAATCGGTGATCTGGGGGTCCGCATCATCACGATTCGAACGGTCCCGCACCGTATGCGGTACGACCGTCCGGAAATCGTTGTGCAGGCTGGAAAGCCGATCGAGATCGTCCTTGAGAACACCGACATCATGCCACATAACCTGCTGGTCACGACGCCCGGCAAGATGCTGGACGTTGCTCAGGCAGCCGAAAGAATGGCAACTTCGCCTGATGCTTTCGCCAGGGGATTTGTGCCCGATTCGTCGGACGTTCTCTTCACGACGAAACTGCTGCAGGCTGGCGAAACCGAGCGCCTGCTGGTTGAGGTTCCGAGTCAGCCGGGCGATTATCCATACGTCTGCACCTTTCCTGGCCACTGGCGAACGATGGCCGGCGTTATGCACGTCGTGAACGATGTCGACGCGTACCTGGCAAAGAATCCAATCGCCGAGCCAACCGAGATCGGCGAAGTGCGACCGTTTGTTCGCGACTGGAAATTCGAGGAACTCTCCGAACAGGTCGCCAGTATGAAGAGTCGCTCGTTTGCAAACGGCAAGCAGCTTTTCACAACGGTAGCCTGTTTCGCATGCCATCAGATGAATGAAATCGGTGGCCGAGTCGGTCCTGATCTGGCAAAGCTCGAAGCGAAGAAGGACCGACTTCATATCCTGCGTTCCATGATCGAACCGTCGAAAGAGATCGACAAGAAGTTCGAGGGCTGGATCGTTGTCACCGATATCGGCAAGCAGTTTACCGGCATGAAGATCGCTGAAGACGACACGTCGGTTACGCTGATGCCAAATCCTCTCGGGCTGGAAAACTGCGAGCCGATCGTCATCAGGAAAGATGAGATCGACATCATTCAGGTCTCGCCGATTTCTTTGATGCCGGCAAAACTGCTCAACACAATGTCCCTTGAAGAAGTGCTGGACGTGATCGCTTACATCGAGTCCAAAGGCAATCCTGACCATGCGCTGTTCAAGTAGGTTTTGAATCCGTTTTGCGCGAAACCTCGCCCCGGAGCCCTACTCCGGGGTGTTTGTTTTGCGCTCTGAGGTAACGCCTCAGCTTTACTCCTGGAGACGTCCCATGTCTGACGTGATTCGCGTATCCGTGTTTGTACTACTCGTGGTAAGCACGATATCAACGAGTGTGCCCGCTTTCGCCGAAGAGCTCGGGATGGCGTTCTGGAACGTGGAAAACCTGTTCGACACCGTCGACGATCCAGAGACCCAGGGTGACGAAGAATTCACTCCGAGTGAGGCGAAGGAATGGACGGAGACTCGGCTGGAGCTCAAGCTGAAGAATCTCGCGCGGGTGATCAGCGACATGAACTCCGGGCGAGGTCCGGACGTGCTGGGCCTGTGCGAGATCGAAAATCTCGACGTCCTGAAACTGCTCGTTCAGCACCTTGCGGGAACCGGTAGAAAGTACGAGATCGTCCACGAGGATTCGCCGAGCTATCGAGGAATTGATTGCGCGTTGTTGTACGACTCAAAGGTCGTAAAGCTCGATCGGTCAAGGATTCACCGTATCAAACAGTTTGCAACTCGCGACATTCTCGAAGCCCGCTTCACCAGTAGTGGACTGTCCTTTTTCGTCTTCGTTAACCACTGGCCCTCACGGCGCAATCCGGAAGCAGATCGAATGGCAGTGGCCTCGGTGTTGCGCGAACGCGTCGACGAGCTTCTGAAGAACGATCCGAAAGTCGATTTCGCGATTCTGGGCGACCTCAACGATACGCCAACCAACGCATCTGTCAGCAGAGGGCTGCGAACCTGGGGTAATCCTGACGAGTTGCGACCGGGAGTTCTGTTTAATTCGATGTGGAAGCTTCATCAGGATTCGAATGCAGGCACCTACGTGTACCAGAACAAGTGGGACGTACTCGACCACATTATCCTGTCGCCGGGCATGCTCGACGATGACGGTGTGAGTTGGGTGCGGGACTCCAGTCAGGTCGTCAAAGCTGATTATCAGATGTTCGTTCCGAACAGTGCGACATCGATTCCTCGTCCATCAAGAAGCTATCTTGGACCAAGGTTTTTCGGAAACGGATACTCAGATCACCTGCCGGTCGAGTGCCGGTTGCGCGTTCATTCGCGTTGAGGGCATTCGTCAGCAGATCGGGCTCTCTCGCGGACCGGCGTTCCTGATGGCGTCCGATTCAGAAACATCTGGTCGCATGGGCACGCGACTTCGGAGGGCCTGGCCAGCCCAGCCGGGTTCTTAACGGAAGCTGCCGACGGGCAAATGGCCCCAGAGCGTTTCTTCGCCTCGCAGCACGTAGAACTTCAGCGGTGAGAACGTGCTCAGTTGCGGGTGTTCGATGACGTACTTAACGTTTTCAAACGTGATGGATTCCCACAAATGGAGACCTACCAGAATGTCTCCCTGCTTAATGCCATTCAGAGCCGCTGGGCCTTCAGCTCGAACCTGGGTCACTCGCATACCGCCACGATAACGGGGGCCGACCTGCGTCCGTTCGGCCGGTGGCAGCTGGTTAAGGCGAATTCCAAACATTCTCCACAGGCTTTCGTTGGCATTGTCGTCATTGTTGTTGTTTGCTCGAACGATCGTTCCGTATGTCGACGGTGGTCGCTCCGAGGCATTGCCGACAGTAAGTATGAGTTCCTGCTTCTTACTGGTTCGCTCGACGGAGAGCGTCAGTGACTCACCAGGCTTCTTTCCGAGGCATGCTCGTTCGAAATCCGCTGCATCGATAATGCTTGTCGAGCCCGCCATCAGAATCACATCGCCAGGCTGCAAACCTGCTTTGGCGGCAGGGCTGTCGGGGATTGTGTTCTGGACGATCAACTTTTGCGTCTTTGCAGACTTGATGTCGGTACTGACCACGCCGTGCCATGTCTGGCTGAGTTTTTCGACGTTGAGCAGCTCGGCGATAATCTTGCGGGCGTCGTCGATGGGAATCGCGAAACCGATTCGCTGAGCACCCGCTCGAATCGCCACGTTGATGCCGATCACCTCGCCTTCCAGGTTGATCAGCGGACCGCCGCTATTTCCTGGGTTGATGCTGGCGTCTGTCTGGATCAGGTTGCGGTACGATTGCTTCTCGTTGACTTCGACATCGCGGGAAAGCTGACTGATCATGCCGCCAGTCATCGTGTTTTCGTAACCGTAGGCGTTGCCCACCGCGATGACGCTTTCACCCAGCATCAGGTCGGACGACGTTCCCAGCGGCATCACGTTGAGTGAGCGTGTCGGATTGATTTTGATAATCGCCAGATCGTGCTTCCGATCGAAAGACACGACGTGAGCTGTGTAGGCCGAACCGTCGAAGGTCGTCACTCGAAGTGACTCGACACCGTCCACGACGTGATGGTTGGTCACGATATAGCCACGTTCGTCGATAATGACGCCCGTCCCCATCCCGTTGATCTTGCGTCCTCTGTCTACCGAGAACAACGATCCGGAATCGTCGGCGGTCTTCTCGCTGTGGATATTCGCCACAGCTGACTGCGCTCGACGGATCGCCTTGACCACTGCCGTTTCGCGAACCGATCCAGCTTGAGCGGGAATGGTTGAAAGCGTAAGCACGATGGCACAGAGGTTGAATGTCAGGATGCGGTTTATCATATGGTGACGTATCGATTGCAGGGGGATGCTCGGAATCCAGCCCTGGAAAATGGTGATCCTTCACCGGGGCCAGCCGCTATCTCCGTGACTACTCCGCGACTGGCTGAATCGACCGTCAACGTGCAGCTGCTTGAAGCACCCCGCCAGGGTACGCATAACCCGCCTGAGTGGACCGGGACACGATTCGCAACTGCCTGTAGCGATCAGGCCATGCGAATCTGGTCGATTCCGCTTCGATTCCGCAGCTTCTCTCAAGAGGTTGCGACAGGGTGTCGGCAGAATGTTGGCGGAAGCCGTCTCAGCACTTGCACTGGTAGAGGCAGCCGTCAAAATCCGGGATGTCCCGTTTCGTGTCCAGATGTTTTGTCCATGCTGCGGTTTCGACTGAAGCTGGAGATTTTCGAACGTGCGCCCTCATAACCAGTAGAAGTTTCCCAGATGCCCAGTCGCGAACAGCTCGAACGGTTGCTTGACAGCAATCCCGCTGACGAGTTCCTGCAGTATGCAGTCGCAATGGCCTGCGCCGGCGAGGGCAATCTGCCCGAAGCGGCTGCGCGTTTGTCGGCACTGTGCGAGTCCTGTCCAAACCATGTTTCGGCCTGGTTTCAGCGGGGGCAGATACTCAACCGGCTGGATGAGACAGACGAGGCCCGCACCGTGCTGCAGGCCGGGATCGCAGCCGCACAAAGGGTGGGCGACTCGCACGCGGAAGCTGAGATGCTTGCGTTTATCGACATGCTCTGATTCCTGCAGCGTCCGCCCGGGCGAGGCGATCGGAATTCCAGGGACGTTACTTATTGAGCAGCCAGACAACCGCGGCATCGGTCGGGTTTTGCTGGTCCGAGGACAGAACGGCTTTTGCCGCGTTGGCTGCTGAGTATGCCGAAGAGACCGCTTTTGGCATTGCGCCTTTCTCGCCGCCGATCCACAGTGGATGTGGAGCCGACAGTGCGAGCAGCGCAGGAAGATCGCCGTACTTCACTGCACCGACCATGAAGTCCGGGTGCCGGTAACTGGTCACGTCTGCGAAGCGGAACCCCTGTGTGTCGACCGCCAGTTTGTTGACGGATTTACCGGCGACTGCTCGGGCTGCGGCGGCAATCGGGCCTGCACCGTTCATACCGATCAGGTTCAGACGTTTCGGTTGATGCTCGTCGTTGCCGACCCACGAGATCAGTGTCAGGACGTCATGGACTCGCTGCACGAAGAGCGTGTCGTTGTATCCAAACGTGAAGGCGGCGGATTCTCGTGGGTTCCTGACAACCTGCTGCTGCAGAACGGGTTCTCCGCTGCCGAGAAATTCGCCCTGATTGAACAGGTCTGCCGACACGATCGATGCGCCACCGTCCAGCAGTCGGACGACTTCATTGCGTGCTTCTCCGGAATCTGAAATCAATCCGCGCTTGCCGTCGCCGTCAATCCAGATCACAACGTCGCCGTTCCATTTTGTTCCCGTTGGAAACAGTGAGATGACCGGCAATTCCTCACCTTTGGAATCCAGGCGGACGATGTCTTCAAAGTAAAGAAATCCGTTGCGCTGTTGTTTGTCGACTTTCTTCCGTTTGATGTCGCCGTAATCGGGAAGCTCACGGGCGATCACGCTCTGAAATGCTCCACCGATCACGTCACGATACTTCTGCAGCGAGTCGACGTCGTGTGGAGTGAGCCCGGAAATCTGCTTGTCGGACTCGGCGGTGACAAACTTCAACAATGCTCGTTCGTGATCATCGCCACCCTTCGGTTGCGGATGTTTGTCGTCCCACACAGTGTGCTCTGCTGACGAGAGAAGCTCGAAATCGTCTTCAACGATTGGCTCTTCGAGTCCCAGCTTCAGGTGTCGATTGAACCAGGAATACATCGTCGCGCGGGAAACGTAGTTGTAATTGTGAGGGAAGTGCAGCAGCGGACGGCAGAACACGTTGCTTCTGGCTCCCAGTATCTCGTAAAGCTGCTGCAGTTGGGGATAACCCTTAGTCATCATCTCCTTCGTCCAGTCGTTGGCTGCCGTCATCCCCTGCGGCTTTGGAGCGAAGAGTGCCGCCAGTTCGACATTTCCTGAGCCGACTCTCAACAGCGAGCAGTTCTCGCAGGTACATCCGCCCTGCATCGACGTTGAGACCATTCCATTCGGAAACGCTACCGTTGGACGAGGGTCAATCGCGCACAACAGGATGGTTTGTGTGCCGCCGCCACTACCGCCGGTCACACCCAGGCGGGACGGATCGACGTCTGGCAGGGATTCCAGGAAATCCAGACAGCGGATGGAATTCCACGTTTGAATGCCCATGATGCTTTGCAGCCGCATCTCAGCTTGAGCACTGAACAGCCCCCAGTTTTCCTTGCCCTCGAATTCGGGCCGCTGCTTAGCGAAGCGATGTGCAAGTTCTAAGGAAATCTGCTGACTGTCAGCGTACCCGAGCATATCGAATATAAAGACGACGCAGCCCATTCTGGCGAGCTGAGCACACCTCGCAATTTTCGGGAAACGACCGGAACTTTCGAAACGTTCCGCCCCGTCAGCGATCAGTTGCCGGATCGCCTTTTCGCCGTGGTCCTGCAGACGACCGCCGTGTCCGTGTGGACAGAGCACTCCCGGTCGACGGATTCCCTGCTTCCCATCACTCGGTCGAAAGAGCAGTCCCGTGACGAAATGATCTGGCACCGCTTCAAAGTAAACCTTCTCAACCGTGAATCCGGGGCGTTCGACGAGACCATGAATTACAGCGTTCAACGGAGTTCGTTCCGGCATCGGCCACAACCCGGTCGCGACTAGAACCTGTCGCCGAAGATTTGACGCTCGACTTTCCCAGGCGGCTTTTCCCTGCGGAACTTCGAACGGAAAGTAATCGTTAAGGTCTTTCGCAGGCTGCAGCCGACTGTCGTTGGGCAGTTGCCCGGACTCGAAGACTCGTGAGTCCTGAGCGGTCGCCGACAGCGATGCCGTGACGGTCAACAGAACGAGACTGAATAGAGTGGCGGTTTCGGAGAAATACAGACGAGGGATACAAGCTGAAAGTCGCACGGTGAGGTCTCCATCGAGATGAGTGGCGAAGTCGCATGAATATCGCACCGCAGGCTCGTCATGCAATCAAACGTCGGATCCCGCTGCTGATACGGTTGGGTACTGCGATTTCCGGTACGTCAGGCTGTGCCTGACGAAATCCGGGAACACATAATGGCAGGTCAATTCAGAATTCCGCCTGGCAGAGCTTGACCTGCATGAAGAACAACCAGCACTGCTCGTACTCACCCGCGAAACTGAAGCGTCCAAAGTTCCCGTCGCGAGCCCTCGTTAGCACTCAATTCTGGACGCCTGATAAGTCAGTCGCTGGTGGTTTAGGGTCAATACAAAGACTGCGTCACGGGGATTTGTATTGTTGCTCTATTCGTTTGCGGGGCCTCCGTCGGTTGCGGCAGGCGTCAACTTGAGAAGGACTTGCCGGCGAATGGTAGTTTCGTGCTATTCTCCGCGCGCTACAGTCCACAGGGGCTCATTGAGAATCATCTCCACCCCGTCCGGGCTTTCCTGCCCTGTTCCCTGCTGAGCTGTATTCCCACCCCTCATTATCTCAATTCACGATCAGCGAATTCCCCTCACACTTCCTCGTAATCCACGTCATCTTTGCGCAGGCGTTTTCAGCCGCGCGAGTGCCGTTACGAGGCCGGAAGGATCCGTCCTGATGCTGCGCCCAACTTTCAGTGCGAATGCTGCCGCCTGTGTTTCACGTTTGTCAGCTCAGACAAACGCGGCCGGAAGCAGACGTCGATTCGCTGTGTCGATTCTTCGTGCGCTGGCCTTTGTCTGTGTTGTTCTGGGATTGTCTGAGGCTACGTTCGGACAATTCGGGGCGGACCTGTTCGACGAGTTTCAAGCCAATACAGATCGCACGGTCGGGTTCGATTCCGAGGACGCTCATCCTCTGCAACGAGCCAGCTCCGGTGCAAACTGGCGAGCACGAGTCGGACATCTTGCGTTCAAAACCTTCGGACGCAGTGACTCGATCACGCATGTCGAAGTGATGCCGATGATTCCACTCGACAACGCCGTATTCTTCAGTGACTGGCGACTGTACTTTGACAACAACGGCCAACTCGGCGGAAACGCAGGTGTTGGATACCGTCAATGGGTCGAAGAGCTCGATCATGTCGTGGGTGCCAGTTTCTGGTACGACGGAGACAACACCAGCACCGAGTATTTCAATCAGCTGGGACTCAGTCTTGAGGTCATGGGAGACAACTGGGACGCCTTTTCGAACGTGTATCTTCCCGTCGGAAGCAGTAAGCGAGACTTCTCGGTACGGAACACAAATTCGACACTCAACACGGCGGACAACTCGATCCGGTTCGATCAGGTTCGACAGGTCGGCGAATCAATGCCGGGGGTCGATTTTGAATTCGGTTTTCTGATCCCAACCGACTTTGGCCACGAGCACGAAATTCGGGCGTATGCCGGCGGGTATTACTTCAGTGGTGACGAAGCGGAAGATATCAACGGAGTCCGAGTGCGATTACAGGGCGACGTGAACAGCAACATGACCGCTCAGGTTGAGTACACCGATGACAGGACCTTCGGAACGAACGTCATCTTCGGCGGATCGATCGTGCTGCCTGGCAGCCTTTCTGTTGAACAACCGGCCGCCAGACGCCGCGAGCGTCATCTGGGACGATTCTCACAGCGTAACTACAACGTAATCGTCGCCCGCAACGTGAGAACCCAGGCTGACATCATCGCCGTCAACCCCGCGAACAGTATGGCTTACACCGTTCAGCAAGTGACGACAGAGGCTGACCTGGCATCGACGCGTGACATTCTTCTTGTCGATGCTGGTACCACGCTGAATCTCACGGGTGGCATTACTCTTGCCTCTGGTCAGTTCCTGCTGGGTGAGAACACCGGGCAGACGATCATTGCGGACGGTTTTGGCGTCATCAATCTTCCGACTCCTTCGGGAGGAACGGGCACTCCCGTGATCAACGCGGCGGGATTCCCAGGGAACGCGGTGACACTGGCTGACAACTCGCGAGTGTCGGGTTTCACGATCAACGATGCCGATGGAAATGGTATTCTCGGTTCTGGAATCTCTGGAGTCA
>JAQBWV010000098.1 GCA_027624335.1 Planctomycetota bacterium | reverse complement strand
TCCCGCAATCCGCTCATCTCGACGGAGCGAGATGGCTACTATTTAACGGATTCGCCGCAGTATGGTCCGTTTGCAGACTTATGTATAAACAACAGACTCAGGGTACTGGCTAATTCTTAGCTTTCCGGGCTCTGGGCTTAGTCGGCGCGGTCGTGGTCCGATGAGTGTCAGTTATGTACTTTCTGTAATTCGCAAAACATCCAGGCTTTCGCCCAGGTCCATGATCGCTCGGCCGAGCGGGTGGAAACTCCGAGAGCCTCCGCCGTTTCAGTCATCGAGAGGCCGGTGAAATAACGAAGTTTCACGAGCGTTGCGGCCTGAGCGTCGACCTCTGAAAGGCGATCCAGCACTTCGTCAACAGCCAGAACGTCGTGCTTCAGTCCCGACGAGGCAATCTCGGCTTCATCCAGTTCGTGACGAACCAGATTGCCGCCACGTTTGAGACTTCGCTTCCGTCGAGCATTCTCGACGAGGATGCGACGCATCGCTTCGGCAGCTGCACCAAAGAAATGACCTCGCGAATTCCAATTCTGTTGCCGTTCGGCATCGACCAGCCGGACGAAGGCGTCGTGAACCAGAGCCGTTGCCTGCAGCGTTTGCCCGACAGGCTCTTTCGCCAGACGCTGAGCCGCCAGCTTTCGCAGTTCTTCGTAAACCAGTGGCAGCAGTTTTTCTGAAGCCTGAGCGTCCCCTTCGTCAATCGCGTCGAGCAGTTCGGTAACGTCATTCACCGTGGATTCTTCCACCGCAGGGTACGACAAGAACTGCAGGCCGGACCGATCGCTGCGTTCGGTCGGTCTACTGACGACTCATACGGTGCCTACTTTTTAAGAGGCGGGAGGTCGTACTGTTTTCGCAGCCTCGACAGCTCTTCTTTCATCGTGGCCAGAATTTCTGAGTAAGTGACGACCCCCGACACGTCGACCATTTCTGCCGGATCATTCTTCAGGTCGTAAAGATCAATGCCGTCGTTCGAGTAGAAGTTAATTAGTTTGTATCGGTCGT
This sequence comes from Planctomycetota bacterium, assembly GCA_027624335.1. Taxonomy (GTDB): domain Bacteria; phylum Planctomycetota; class Planctomycetia; order Planctomycetales; family Planctomycetaceae; genus JABMPE01. Next base: position 22,132 of record JAQBWV010000098.1, on the reverse strand, counting down.
TGCGGACTCCCTCGTGACGAGGTACCTGATGCTCGCCGCCGTGCTCGTAGTAGTGATAGTAGACCGAGTCTCGCCACTTCACTGTCTCTGGCTTCTCAAGCAGTGAGACCAGACTCGTTCCCTGTACTTCCGCCGGAACCGAAGCTCCCGCGACTTCCAGAAACGTCGGCGCATAGTCGATGTTCTGAATCAGTTTCTCAGACCGAGTGCCGGGTCTCACATGCCCTGGCCAGCGAATCAAAAACGGCATCTTGAGCGACTCTTCAAACATCCAACGCTTATCGTACCAGCCGTGCTCGCCCAGATAAAAACCCTGGTCCGAGCTGTAAATGACGATCGTGTTCTCAGTCAACCCGTTCTCGTCCAGGTAGTCCAGCACTCGTCCAACGTTCTCATCGACCGAATCGATGCACCGGAGATAGTTCTTGATGTATCGCTGATATTTCCACCGAACGAGATCCTTACCCGTTGGCGGCTTGGCGAGGAACGCCTGATTTCGCGGCAGAAACGCAGCATCCCAGACCATCTTCTGAGCGGGCGTCATGCGACGATACTCGCCATCTTTCAGCTGTTGCTCCCGAGGGCTCGCAAACGGAACAGGCAGATGCACCTTCAAGTCGTAGTCGTAGTAAAAATGCTTGTCGATCGACATTGCGTTGCCGGCGAGCGTCTCGCTGCGGTTGTCCCACGCGTCGAACAGCGTTGCCGGTTCCGGGATGTCGACGTCTTCGTAATTGTTGAGATGTTTCAACTCCGGAGCCCACGTCCGATGCGGAGCCTTGTGCTGGCACATCAGCAGAAATGGTTTTTCGTCGTCGCGATTCTTCAGCCAATCGAGAGCGAGGTCGGTCGTGATCGTCGTGCAGTAGCCTTCGATCTGCCTCCGACCATTCTTCCCGATGAACTGAGGATTGTAGTACGAGCCCTGCCCAGGCAGGATTTCCCAATGATCGAAACCTGTCGGGTCTGAATTCAGATGCCACTTCCCGATGAGCGCTGTCTGGTAACCCGACTTCTGCAACACCTTCGGAAACGTGAACTGCGAACCATCAAACGGCCCTCGACCATTCGAGTAGAATCCGTTCTTGTGACTGTGTTTACCGGTAAGGACACACGCTCGACTCGGCCCGCAGATCGAGTTCGCACAGAACGAATTCAGAAACACCGCGCCCTCATTGGCGATACGATCGATGTTCGGCGTCTTGTTGATCTTCGAGCCGTAAGCCCCGATGGACTGGCACGCGTGATCGTCGGTGAAGATGAAAACAATGTTTGGGCGTTCGGCCGCATCAGACAATCGCGACGCGGTGATCAACAGGAAAAGCCAAAGTACAGTCCATCGATGACGCATAGTGACAATGCCTTAAACGAATGAGCGGATACTGCTTCGATAGATCAACAAGACCTGTGAACCTGACGGCGTGAACGGCTTCTTCCCGACCCGACCCGACCCGCCGCAAATCTTAGGGTGTGAGAAGCAAAGCGGAACACTCCGAACAAGAAGGCGTCCCCGAGGCCAGCGAACACTTGTGATTGCCCATTTTGAGTGGACACCTGAAATAAGTTTTCAGGCGACTGGTTGTGCTTGATGCTGTTCTTCGAATGTCCTCATAGACATCGCCGACTACTTGACTTGTGATTTCCTCCTGCTTCGCACAAGTCCATAACACGAGGCGATGACCACGATTGACCAGCCGATCATCGTAAGTGTCCGGTAGAACGTGAATGAAAGCGTCCACGTTTCGGCGGTGGTCGACACGGCACCCGGAAAATTCACGGTGATCAGTCTCTCTGAATCAACATCGACTGGCACTCGGCCCGACAGACGACCCGGAATCGTTTTCAAATTCAGATCGAAGACCGCGAACTGGCACGAGTCTTATGTTAACTCAAGGACGGCGGCAGCCCTGTCAATTCTCAGAGGAGCGATTCCAACGTTATAAAGGGGCTGGATTCTCGAAAACTCGAAGCACCGAGGTAAGAGCAGGAAGTGAAGTAGCACCACGCTCCACGAAAGTACTTATCGTCGCGAGTGCCCACAATTCGCCGTGATGGAAACTTCGCACGGCTGTCGAAGTACGTTTCGAGGAGTATCCGATCGTGGCTGAGGGCGTATTGAAGTTGTTGGAAGGAGTCGCCGAAGTGTGTCGCACCAGCATCGAGGGACAGACACTTCTGCAGTGGTGCGACGAGAAGGGCTTCGACGATGCCGCCAAACTGATTCGCAGCTCGCCAGAACAATCTCGATTGTCCAGACGTCGAGACCGATAGCAGACCGTCCTGCATACGATACCGAGCCGACTGAACCACTGATGACTGGCTTCTGTTCCTGGCGTCGCTATTCTGATCGCCGGACTATTGATCAGATTGACGTGAGGTGAATTCGATGAGCAGGTTCGTTACTCGTGCGTTGCTGGTGTGGTTTTCCGTAGCTCAGATCGCAGGAACAGTCTTCGGTTTCCAGAACGTTCCGTTGGATGGTACGCGTACAGTGAACAACAAACCGGAAACTCCTTCCGAACTGCCGGCTGACAATCCGTTTGTTGGCCCCAGCAAACTGGCTCTGCATGCTCCGGCATTTGATGCCATCCGAGTGGAGCACTTTCTGCCAGCGTTCATGGCCGGCATAGACGAACAGCTGGAGGAAATGAAGGCGATCGCGGGTGGGTCAGATGCACCGACCTTTGAGAACACGATTGAGGCGTATGAAAAGTCGGGAGCACTACTGACGCGTGTCGAGCAGGTGTTTTCGAACCTGACGTCCGCCAATACCAACAAGCATCTGCAGAGTATTCAAAAGGAACTTGCACCGCTTCTCGCAGCCCACTCCGATAACATTCTGCTCAACCGGCAATTGTTTGAACGCGTCGAGAAATTGTACGAGTCGCGTGAATCGCTGGAGCTGACCGGTGAACAGCAGGAAGTGCTTCGACGTCACTACGAGGACTTCGTGCGAGCCGGAGCAAAACTCCCGAAGGCACAGCAGGACCAGATTCGATCGCTGAATGAGCAGTTGTCAAAACTGCAGACAGAGTTCCGCAACAATCTGCTGGAAGCCACGAAAGAACGATCAGTCATCATCGACGACGTCACGGAACTGGATGGACTGTCGGACGCGCAGATCGCAGCAGCAGCGGAAAAGGCAAAGGAACGTGGCAGCGACGGCAAGTACATCCTCGAAATCACCAACACGACCCGTGTTCCGATTCTCAAGTCTCTGAATAATCGCGATTTGCGGCAGCGCGTCTGGGAAGCGTCTGCCAACCGGGCACTCGGACAGAACGGCGGAATCGATAACCGAGGGCTGGTCCTGGAAATCGCACAGCTTCGAGCCGAGCGCGCGAAACTGCTGGGGTTCAAAAACCATGCGGCCTATAAACTGCAGAACCAGATGGCAAAGACTCCGGAAGCAGCACGCAAGATGCTGACCGATCTCGTTCCAGGGGTCGTTGCCCGAGTGAATCAGGAAGCAGACGATCTACGGACTATCATGAAGCAGCCTGGTGCCGGTCACGAGCTTGCGCCGTGGGACTGGGAATACTACTCCGAAAAAGTTCGCAAGGCCCGGTTTGACGTTGATGAAGCCGAGGTTAAACCCTACTTCGAAGTGAACAACGTTCTGGAGCAGGGCGTCTTTTTCACCATGAAGAAACTGTTCGGCATCGAGTTTCGCGAACGAAACGACCTGCCCGTTTATCACAGGGACGTCAAGGTGTTCGACGTGATGGACGCGGACGGATCGCAGATTGGGCTCTTCTATATCGACTTCTTCAGCCGTGACTCGAAACGCGGCGGCGCATGGATGAGTGCCTATGTGAGTCAGTCGGGCCTTCTGAACACGAAACCAGTCATCGTCAATGTGTTGAACAACCCCAGACCCGCCGAGGGAGAACCAGCTCTCATCAGCTTTGACAACGCCACCACCATGTTCCACGAAATGGGACATGCGGTGCACGGTCTGTTCTCAAACGTGACCTATCCGTCCGTCGCCGGCACAGCAACTCCTCGTGACTTTGTTGAGTTTCCTTCGACGTTCGAAGAAGACTGGGCTATCCAACCGGACATTCTCCGCAATTACGCCCGCCATCACAAAACCGGCGAGCCGATCCCGGCAGAACTTCTCACCAAGGTCATCCAGGCCAGCAAGTTCAATCAGGGGTTTGACACTCTTGAGTACCTTTCGGCGGCGATCCTGGATCTTGAATGGCACACACTGTCAGCGGATGAGATTCCAGACGACATTCAAGCGTTCGAGTCGGCGACGTTGAAGAAGTACGGAATCGACATCCCTGCAGTTCCGCCCCGTTATCGGACAGCGTACTTTGCCCACATCTGGGGCGGCGGTTATTCAGCGGCCTACTATGCCTATATCTGGAGCGAAGTTCTGGCCGCAGATGCTTTCGCCCACATGCTGTCGAGTGGCGGAGCGACACGCGAAAACGGAATCCGTTTTCGCAAAGAAGTGCTTTCCCGTGGCAGCAGCCGGGATCCGATGGATTCCTACAAGACCTGGCGTGGCAACACCCCCACGATCGACGCGCTGCTGATTCGGCGAGGTTTGAAATAGCAAACGATTGACTGCCGCAGAATAGGTTGTGCCAGCGGTGTTGTGCAGGACCTGACAGGCTCAATCAAGTTTCGCGGATACTTGGGAATCAAACGATTTCCACTGTATAAATTATCGTTCCACGATTTTCTGAATCCGTCCTTTCGTGAGTCCTGCAATGCGTAAGCTGCATCTCGTATCGCGGGTTTCGCGAGTTGTCGTAGCGATCGTTGTATTGCTCGTCGTACGGACGGTCGTCGCTGACACCACCGAGCAAGTGCAGCAGCAATCCATGCAGCGCTTCGATATAGAAGTGAAACCGCTGTTGCAGAAGTTCTGCGTCCAATGTCACGGAGCGGAGAAACAGCAGGCTGACGTTCGACTGGATTCGCTGGCGCCCGACATGGCGTCCGGCTCTGATGCCGAGGCATGGCACGACGCACTGAACAAGCTGAACCTCGGTGAGATGCCGCCGGCGAAGTCTCCTCAACCGAGTCAGGTCGAGCGGGCCAAACTTATCAACTGGATCACTGACGAACTGAAGCGGGCAACAGAGCAGCGACGCAGCACAGGCGGTCGAGTCGTGATGCGGCGGCTGACTCGATACGAGTATGCGAATACGCTGCGCGACCTGTTGAGGCTGGACATCGACTTTGCTGCGGACCTTCCGGCCGAACCGAACTCGCCGGACGGATTGCAGAACAACGGGTCGTCTCTGCACATGTCGCCGCAACAGCTTGAGCAATACCTGGATATCGCTCGCGAGGCCGTGTCGAAGGCAATCGTGACCGGAGATCAGCCGGAAGTCCTGAAGTTCGACTTGAGCAGTTCACAACTCAGCAACGGTAAAGGGCCGTTGCATCCTCCAAACGTCGGAATGGCCGTGTTTCCGGAATACCCAATGGCGGGCGATTTTCGCATCCGCGTGCAGGCCAGTGTGTCTGATAACGAGCGAAATTTGCCAGCCATCATGCGAATTACTATGGGCATCCGGGCGAGTCCTAAGAACCTGAAGATGAATCCTGTTGGTGAAGTCCGAGTGAGCGGAACGGCAGAAGCCCCGCAGGAGTTTGTCTTCGAAGGACGAATGGAGAACGTTCCGCTGCACGATCCAGTGACGGCGTATGGTGAGCGTCGCTACCCCGGTCTGCATGTCGGTATCTGGAATCTGAGTTTCGATCAGCAACCGCCTCAACAGCAGAAACGCAACGGGAAGAATAAGAGTGACCCCGTGACCGCCAGTGATGAATCCCAGGGAGGCAGAACTTCGGATCCCGCCCTGAGACTGCATTCCGTCAGCTTTGAAGGTCCGGTCAATGCCTCATGGCCGCCGAATCACCACAGGCAGATTCTGTTTTCGTCCCCACTCGCCGAAACAGACGAACGGGAATACGCACGCCAGGTTCTGAAGCGATTCACGACTCGGGCATTCCGGCGCCCGGCAACCATTGAAGAAGTCGATCGCAAACTTGCGGTCTACGACGCGCACCGGCCGGAACTGGATTCGCTCGCCGCGACGATGCGCGAGGTTCTTCCGGAAATTCTCGTTGCTCACGACTTCCTGTATCTGGCCGAACCAACGGACGGACGCGCGACGAAGCAGTCGCTCACCGAATTCGAACTGGCGGCACGTCTGTCGTATTTCCTGTGGAGCACGATGCCCGACGACGGGTTGTCCGATCTTGCGACATCCGGCCAACTGCACGTATCGGCCGAGTTCGAGCAGCATGTGCGAGGCATGCTGAAGGACGTCCGCTCACGACGATTCGCCAATGGCTTTACCGACCAGTGGTTGAAGCTGTCTGGCCTGAATCGCGTTGCCGTGAATCCTGACTACTACCCGGACTTCAACAACGATCTGAAGCAGTACATGCGTGACGAAACGCGTCACTTCTTCATGGAGATTCTCAATAACGACCTGAGCGCACTGAATCTGCTCGACTCTGATTTCACGATGCTCAATCTACCATTGGCAGAGCACTACGGAATCGCCGGCCCGGTCGACAATGAGTTCATACGGGTTGCGCTGAAACCGTCCGACCATCGTGGAGGGTTGCTCGGACATGGCAGCGTGTTGCTGAGCAACTCCAGCGGAGACGACTCGCATCCGGTTTACCGTGGCGTGTGGATTCGAGACCGCCTGCTTGGCGACACGCCAGCGTCACCGCCGCCCGACGTCCCCGACCTGGATCAGGAAAATCCCGATTTCGCGTCGATGTCTTTGAAGCAGAAACTCGAAGTGCATCGCGAGAAGGAGTCATGCGCCAGTTGCCACCGCAACATCGATCCCTGGGGAGTCCCGCTCGAAAACTTCGACGCCGTTGGACGTTGGCGCACCAGCGTGGAACGAATCGTCGAACCGGTCGAACTGCCTAAGTTCAACAACGGAGTTCGCGCGAATCGCAAAAAGCAGCCGGAGAAACAACAGGTGCCAGTCGAGTCTGTGTCAGTTCTTCCGGGCGGATATGAATTAAATGGATTCGAGGACCTGAAGCAGCACCTGCTGAAGAATGAGCGTGACCGCTTCGCGCGGGCACTCGTGCGGCGAATGTTCTCGTACGCTCTGGGGCGATCACTGGAACTTGTCGATGGTGAAACAGTCGATTCGCTCGTGACAACATTCGAGCAGTCCGGTTACCAACTGGACGAACTGATCGTTGCGATTACGCAGAGCGAGCAGTTTCAGACGAAGTAACTTCAAACGCAGGCTGGACAAATTCGGGGAATTCAAATGGCATCTAAATCCTGGCACCTTGATCGACGCACGTTTCTACGAGGAACCGGCGCTGCTCTGGGCCTGCCGCTCATGCACGGCATGCTTCCGGCCAACGAAAGCAAGGCAATCGCCGAACTTCCTCGTCGGCTGAACTGCTTTTACTTCCCATTCGGCGTCTGCCAGAAGCAGGAGTGGGACTGGTTCCCGACGGGCGACGGTAAGGACTTCCAGTTCTCGAAAACTCTCAGTTCGCTCGAGCCACTGCGTGACGACGTCACGGTCATGGACGGCATCTCGCACCCAAAGTCACGGTCGATGCCGGGCCACGATACCGGCGATACGTTCCTGACCGGCGCGTCCATGAAGTCCCCGGACTTCCAGAACACGATTTCTCTGGACCAGTTCGCGGCTGCACACATCGGCGATCAGACTCGCTATGCGTCACTGACGCTCTCGTCAGATGGCGGGATCGGCGAGCCGACCCGCACACGCACCATGTCGTACTCACGCAAGGGGCAGCCGATTCCGGCGATGTCAGATCCGCAGAAGATTTTTGCAATGCTGTTCGGTGCCAGCGAGTCCGGCGACAGAGCCAGGTTGCAGCGCAAGGCAAGCATGCTCGATCGAGTGCTGGAAGACGCACGATCGTTCCGGCGACGACTCGGTCAGCATGACACCCAGAAGCTCGACGAGTATCTGACATCGGTCCGTTCAGTCGAGCAGGGCGTGCAGCGATCACAGACATGGCTTGATACCGCTCGCCCGAACGTCGATCCGAAGAGTGTGAATCTGGATGTTACACCGGAGCAGCCAGTCGAATTCATCCGGGCCATGTACGACCTGTTGTATCTGGCCGTGCAGACCGACAGCACCCGCCTGACGACCTACCAGATCGGCCAGAACCTTGGGGCCGCATTCTCCGCCAACGTCCTGCCAAAAGCCGTTGGGCTAAGTAACTGGCACGGCCTCGGCCACAAGAGCAGCGAACCACTCGCGAGATTCCACGTATTCCTCACGCAGGAACTCAGCCGCTACCTGTCGCGACTCAAAGAAACGAAAGAAGCCGATGGCAGCCTGCTCGATCGAACGATCGTCTTCTACGGCAGCGGAAACGCCGCAACACACGGCACGACCAATTACCCGATCATCCTCGCTGGCGGCAGAGCTCTTGGGATGCGACACGGGCAGTACCTGAAGTTCACCGAGAAAACTCCATTGTCCAACCTTTTCGTGACAATGCTGCAGCGACTCAACGTACCGGCTGACAGCTTTGCCGACAGCGATGGTGACATGTCAGAACTTCTTGCGTGAGATAGCAGGAACCGAATTCCGGATGCTTCGGGCTCACAGCCCCGGCCTCCGAAGGAACCTTCAATGCCTGAAAAAGCTTCACTCTTCAGCCGGCACAAAGGTGTCGCGATCCGACGCTGCACGCCTCACGTCGCCACATCCCCAGCACACCGATTTTCGCCCACCGAGCTCCGGCCCATGCAAGTTAAACGAAGGGCACGTTGAATCGATCAAGAAGCAGACCAACGGCGCGACGAACGCAATGCGCAACTTTCGAGTTGCCGATGACGCCACGCCTTCGCTGAGAATCACGTCACTGGGCGAGTACGACATGTAGCTGTTCCAGCCGTTCCTGCGACTGTTGGTGACAGAGTGCCACAGTACCGTCGGGTGCTTTGCAACGTCCCGGTTCAGTTGCCTTTCCATTTCGGATTCTGCTCATCGGGAAGTCGTGCTGGTACCCGTTTCATCCAGGCAAGTAGATCGTCAAGAAGTTCATCCCGCTTGTATGTCTCGGACAGAGCGAGGTCCTCCCGCTCGCCCGGATCGACAGCGAGGTTGTAAAGCTCGGCGGCGTTGTTGCGGCTAATTGTTTCCCGGCCACCGTCGAGCTGCCATTCCTCGTGATAGAGATGCAGCTTCCAGCCGCCTTTGCGGATGACGCTGACCGGCCGAGTGCGAAACACTGAATCGCGACCTCGTGGTACCGGACCATCCAGGTAGCCGGGGAAGTGCCAGAAAATAGAAGGGCGCCCAAGCTTCGACCCGTCTCTCAGCAAGGGAACGAGACTCTCGCCGTCGAGTGGCGATCCCGGTAACCCTGCACCGGCAACCGCGAGAAACGTTGGATACAAATCAACGCTGAGAACCGGCACGTCACAGGTTGATCGCGGCCTGACAACTCCCGACCAGTGGGCAATCATGGGAACTCGGATGCCGCCTTCGTAATAACATCCCTTCTTACCCCGCAGCGGTTCCTGCGAGACGTGCGTTCCACCGTTGTCGGAAGTGAAAACAATGAGCGTGTTCCTTTCCACGCCCAGCTCGTTCAGCTTCGCCCTGATCAGTCCGATACCACTGTCGAGATCAGCCAGGCAAGCGGCAAAAAGCGGATCTCCATGTCCACGCTCACCAGCTGCCTTACCAGCAAACTGTTCTTTAGTCTCCGGTCGGCCCTGGAGCTTCGAATGCACGGCATAGTGTGAAACGTATGCAAAGAAGGGACGTGCCTGGTTCGCTTCCATGAAGTCGCAGGCGGCGTGAGTGATGGAAAAGATACCTTTAGGATCAGCTGGATCAACGCTGTTAAGTCCATGCTGCGACACCTTGACGACATCAAAACCGGCACGCTCGGACTTGCCATCTTTGGTGTCCTTGAGGTGACACTTCCCGAACAACCCAGTGGCGTAACCGGCGGACTTCAGGGCTTCACCCATCGTGGTCGTTTCCGTCGGCAGGCTGCCCTTATTAGGAATCGGCAGCAGACGCATCCGTTCCACCGGACCGCGTTTCGTACTCCCGACAGCATAGACGTCGTGGCGAGGTGTGTACTGTCCTGACAGCATGCAGGCTCGGCTCGGCTGACAGTTTCCCGCCGAAGCATAGGCATGTCGAAACACCATGCCGTCTGCGGCCAGGCGGTCCAGGTGAGGGGTCTCGCAGAAATCAGACCCGGCGTAAGCTGGTTCCTGCCAACCGAGGTCGTCAGCAAAAATGAGCACGACATTCGGTTTCTCTGCTCGGGCAACAGTGAGATTCACACAGCCCAGCAAGGCCAAAGCGACGAATTGATACACAGCGTTCGGAGTCTTCATGGTCGGTATTCACAGTTGAGAGGTGGTGTCAGTTGAGATCAGGATCGTTGACATTGCCCGGTTGCCATTTGGGACATGGATCGTCCGGGTGCAGGCCGAGCATGCGTGGTGTGGTGGGACGGACGGGGCAGCAGTAGTTCCTTTTTCGATCTCCACCAGAATAAACTCGGCGCAGGCGGGTTGGGTGAGGCTCAAGATTACAATGAATGATGCAAGAGTTCTCATGGGAATCATGGTCCTGTCTGAATTCCCGGAATTATACATGGAAGTCGCGGCTATACCGGCGACGTCTCAACTGGAGCAGTTCGATTAAATACATCCTGGCGATCCTTTCGCTGATTCATTTCAGTTCACCCACAGTTTACGCCGCCGATCTGCCGGCCGCATTCGCTGAAGCGGCTCTCGCACGTCGGAAGGAGATTCCCCTCGGCGGCGATTTCAAGCCTGATCCGAAGTTGCCGGTGTTCGTGGCCGTCGGGCACGGCGGGCGTATTCTGCTTTCCCGCGATGATGGTCAGACCTGGAAACAGGTCTTCTGGGGATTTGCCGGATCAGATCACAGTCCCTGGGCCACAAAAGCGATTGCGTATACCGGTGGCGTGTTTGTGGTGCCGATCGGCTGGGGTGCTCCGTCCGCCTGGCTGGCATCTGAGGACGGTGTGAACTGGAGACACCTCACCGATGGCCGGACAACTCTCAAGAGCATCAAGGAGGCTGACTCTGACTCGACTATCATGCCCGGCACGTGGGGTATCGCAGGAGGTAAAGGCGTCTTTATCACGGGCGGTTATATGACGATGGGCGCGACGGCAGACTTTGGGAAATCAATCAGCACGTTCTCCCTGCGGGAGTTTAAGGACGATCCGCGGCCTCGCAAGCTGGTTACTCACCACGTCGGACCGATCTATTGTGGCGATGCCAGCGGTCGGTTCCTCGCGCTCGGCAATGATCGGTCAACTGAGAATCCTGCCTTCGGAAACCTCTACGCTTCTGACGATCTCGGCAAGACCTGGAAGTGGCTCGAACCCCAACTGCTGAACGAGAAGTGCGATGGCTACAGCGGCATCGTCTCCAACGGCGAACTCGTGGCCATCGCAGACAAGACGGGGGCCCATGTCTTTCTCTCAACCGATGCCGGAGAAAACTGGGACGGCCCCTTTCCAACCGGTATCGAACGGGCCACGCTGAGTCTGATCGGTAACAGTTTCTGGCTGGTGGAAAGAAAAGCCGCGCGAGCCAGCAAAGACGGTAAGACCTGGCGTGATCTCCCGAAGGGGATTCCGACGGGAAAGATCGTGGCCTCGCCCGACGGCACACTCATCAGCATCGACCACCACCGCTGCAACATTCTGCGGAGCGGCGACGGCGGCGAAACATGGAATGAAGTCTATGCATTCGAGCCGGAAACCGAGCATGTACATGGTGCTCAGGGACTTCGCGACATTGTGTTTGGCTACACAACTGCAGAACCCATTAAGTGAAGCGATCGTCGAGAGCACTTTCGGAATTGGTTTGCAGTATCGTGAGCCACAAGGCGCTCGCCGCGGGTAATGTGTTCTGCAAAGACCGGCGGCCAGCGCCTTGCCGCTCGCAGAAGTCCAATTTTGAAAATGCTCGACGAACAAGCCGCAGTCGACAGCACTACAGGACACCGATGATCGACCGAACCATTATCTCAAGAACTGGCGCAGCCGTCATTGTGATCGTTGTCGCCCTGCTCCACGGAGTAACGGTTGAGGCGGTGGAGACAGCTTCGCAGCCAAACATCGTGATTTTCCTCGCCGACGATCAGGGATGGGGAGACCTGAGTTGTCATGGCAATACGAACCTTTCGACTCCCAGCATCGACTCGCTCGCAAGAGAGGGGACGACGTTAGAGAACTTCTATGTGTGTGCAGTCTGTGCACCAACTCGAGCTGAGTTCTTAACCGGGCGTTACCACTTTCGCACCGGTGTAAGTGGCGTCAGCGAAGGAACGGAGCGGCTCAATCCGGACGAAACGACGCTGACCGATCTATTTCATGCGGCAGGCTATACGACAGGCATTTTCGGAAAATGGCACAACGGCACCCAGTCGCCCTATCATCCTCTCGACCGTGGATTCGATGAGTTCTACGGATTCACGTCGGGACACTGGGGGCACTACTTCAGCCCTCCCTTGGATCACAACCGGTCACGAGTGAAGGGGAACGGATACCTCCCGAACGACCTGACCGATCATGCACTCACTTTCATCGACGAGCATCACGACGAGCCATTCCTGTGCTACGTCCCGTTCAACACGCCGCATTCGCCCTTCTTTGTCGACGATGATTTCTACAAAACGTTTGACGGTCTCAATCCGACGATGAGAAATCGCACTCCGGACAAGGAAGACCTTCCCGCAACTCGCGCGGCGTTAGCAATGTGCGAAAACATCGATTGGAACGTCGGACGCATCCTCAGCAGGCTTGATACCCTCGGGCTGCGTGAGAACACGATTGTCATCTACTTCTCCGACAACGGGCCCAATAGTTTCCGCTGGAACGGCGGGATGAAAGGGAAGAAGGGGACGGTCGACGAGGGTGGCCTGCGATCTCCGTTTCTGATTCGCTGGCCTGGAAAAATCTCTGCCGACCGAACGGTGACCGAGGTCGCCGGGGCTATCGATTTGTTGCCCACTCTGGCTGCTCTGACTCACATTCCGTGCGAAACAGCGAAGCCCATTGACGGACGCAGTTTCGCCGAACTGCTGCTCCGCAATCCGACGTCGCCTGATGACTCCGCCGCCGTTTGGCCGGATCGCCGGCTGTTCAGCGTCTGGAACAAACGCGTGACCGTACGCACCTCGCAGTTCCGCCTGGACGAACGAGGCTCACTGTTTGACATCAGGAAAGATCGCGGACAGCACCACGACGTTGCGAACGACCATCCCGATATTGCCAGAAGGCTGCGCGAAGCCGTTGCGGCGCATCGTGCGGAAGCCGCAGAACAGTTCGCTGCCAACGCCGACCGGCCCTTTACGGTGGGATACGCGGAATCGACCACGCTGCCGGCCCGGGACGGTGTCCCTCACGGCACAATCCGGCGGAGTTCTAAAGCACCGAACAATTCCTTTTTTACCAACTGGACTCAAGACGACGACTCCATCACGTGGAGTATCGAAGTTGGAACAGCAGGACCGTATCGCGCGACAGTCTTCTACACTTGCTCACGGCCAAACGTCGGTACCACTGTCCGACTTGCATCGGGTACGTCGAGTACCGAAACCACTGTGACAGAAGTCTTCGATCCGCCCATCTGGGACAAATCGAAGGAGCGCGTCGCTGAGTCTCATTACATCGTGAAAGACTTCAAGCCGCTGGAGCTTGGCATACTGACGCTGATAAAGGGCCGCGACATGCTCACATTGACCGCACCAAAGCTCGTCGGTGGACAGGGAATCGATGTGTATTCCGTTGTGCTTCAAAAAGCCGAAATCGGAAACTCCGCAAGACCGCACGGCCAGTCTCGAAGATGATTTCAGGTCCGAGTGATCAATAATCCACAAATTCGACCAATGGCCCAGAAAACCTAAGCGAACAATGCAGTGAACCGGTTACGGGAGCATGCTCAGCAATCTCAAACGTTGATCGACACTATTAAAGGCAACGTGCGACCGCTGCTCTGTTGAGTAAGCTTGCCCGCTCCAATTGATCGTCGGAGCTATAAGAGGCGGATCTTCGCTGACCTGACATTCCGGACCGATGCAGTTTCATCGGTCAGAACCTTCGATGCACAAGCCGAACACATCACAGCCGACGTTGCGATGGCCGACTGTCTCAGGAACTGGCCTTCCGGTCGCGTGGCCCAGCTTCCATGCGATTGCGAAGCGTCTTAGAACAGGAAGCTGAGCTTATAGAACTGCGCCCTGATTTCGCAGAGTCGCACGCAGTAACTCAACATTAATTTCCCGCGGCGGCACGTTCTGCTGGAGCGATAGTGCCGCCGCGGTGCCTGCGGCTTCGCCGGTTGCGTAACACGGTGGAATCACTCTGGCCGAAGCCGCCCCTTCATGGTCGGCAGAAATTGGCCGTCCCGCAACCAGAAGATTGCCGACCTGACGCGGTACGAGACAACGGTATGGAATTTCGTAGTGATCGGAACGTATCCCCTCCAATCGACCACGCGGCCCGTCAGGGTCGTGGATGTCAATGGGATACGAACACTGGGCAATACCATCGTCGAACCGGCGACCTTCCAGCACGTCCTGCCCGTTGAGGACGTAGTCTCCCAGGATGTGTCGTGTTTCGCGGATGCCAACGTGACTCGCAGTCGCGAGTAACTGTGCGTCTTCCAGGCCGGGAAAATGGGATCGCAGGAAGCGGACCAGATCCCAGGCCTGCCGTCGACTCTCGATCTCGGCACGCGACAAGTCATCCGGATTGGTGCCGTCGATGTTCTGAACGCGAGTTGTGTTGATTCGCCATTGCCCGGGAGTTGGTTCGCGATAGAGATTCAGGAATTCTCGTTCCAGTGTCCATTCGCCGCGAGCCCTCGCCTGCTTAACAATGCACTCGAACAGTCGTTCTCCAGGGTGCAGGACCTCGTGTTCCCGCATCCAGTCGGCCACCTTCTCGTCATTCACATTGCCAATGGACAGGAACAGCGTTACAGGCATCATCCTGCCGTCCTCTCGTCGGCCCATTTCAAAGGGCGCTCCCGCTTTAACGGCAATATCACCATCGCCTGAAGTGTCGATCACGACTTTGGGCCGCAGCAGGCCGAGGCCGGCCTTATCAAGAATGACAATGTCGGCAATCCGTTCGCCCTGCATCAGGACGTCCACAAAGGAAGTATGAAATCGTATTTGTGCCCCGGAGTCACAAACCATTTCCAGGGCAGCCATTTTGAGCGACTCCACATGAAAGGGAGTCACGTTGGCATGGCCCAGCTTGATAAACGAAGACCACGCGGTTCCCGGTTCAGTCGTCGACGGATCCACGGCGCCGCCCATGGCAACCATTCGGTCAATCACATCCTGGAAGACGCCGGCAACCAGTTGCCGTTTGCCGTCCGCGGTGTATGACGTCATGAATGGACCGACCATGCCGGCCGTCGAAGTGCCTCCCAGAAACCCGTATCGCTCGACCAGTACGGTCGACGCACCGTTTCGGGCCGCAGCAGTTGCCGCGGCAACCCCCGCTGATCCGCCTCCGATCACAACGACGTCCATGGAAGCACGTAAGGGAATGTCCCACGTGTGACTGACTGTTTCTTGAGTGTCCGACATGTAATTCAACACCTGGCTTCATTCCGCGGTGGCACGATCGATGAAGACGATGTGCGAAGGGTTGCCTACTGGAGCGTAGCGCCCGGTAAAGTTTAGGCCGCCGGTCACGCGGTTCACCGCAAAGACTGTGATGTTGTCGGCTCGCTGATTACCACAGTAAAGGAACCGACCAGTGGGATCGAAGCTGAAACTGCGCGGATAGTTGCCTCGCGTCCATTCTTCGCCAACAAACGTGAGATCGCCATTCGATCCAACAGAGAAGATGCCGATGCTGTCGTGGAGTCGGTTGCCCGCATAGACGAATTTCCCGTCCGCTGAAACAAGGACTTCAGAACAGAAGTTACTTCCCGCGAATCCAGGCGGTAGCGTTGAGATTGTTTGGCGCGAGGTCAATCGTCCCAACCCGGAGTCGTAGTCGAACAGCACAACTGTCGAGCCTTCTTCCTGGATCGAGTAGAACCACCGACCATTGGGGTGAAAATGGAAATGTCGTGGCCCATCCCCAGGCGGCAGCGCAACAGCGTGCGGTTCGTTCGGCGACAGGACACCTTTCCTGGCGTCAAACTTCCAGACGAAGATGCGATCCAGCCCCAGGTCAACATGCAGGACAAAACGTCCTGAGGGATCGGCCTGAATCATGTGCGCGTGAGTCCGATCGTGTCCGCTGAAAGCAAAGCTGCCTGGAGGCGCATTGGTCGCTCTGGCGGGGCCGATCTTTCCGGTGTCGTTCCTGATGTCCGTCGCTTCGCTCAGCCGCCCGTCGGGCAGAATCGGAAGCACCGCCACGGAGCCTCCGAAATAGTTAGCCACCAGCAGAAACCGACCCGACGGATGAATGCCCACATAGGTCGGGCCGGCGCCGCCAGAACGCACCGTGTTCAGCAGCTTCAGCTGTCCGTCCTCAGGATTGACGGCGAAGGCGCTGACAGTACCCTCTTTGTCCTTGCCCACGCGATCGGTTTCGTTCGCGGAATAAAGCCGAGTTCCCTTCGTATTCACAGCGAGGCAACTCGGGCTTGTGCCCATCTCATGAATGCCAGCGGGCGTCATCGCTCCCGTGTCGCGGTTGACCTGAAACAGGTGAATGCCGCGACCATTGCCGGGCGGCAAATCTACCTGCGTTGGCAACATGTCTCTGAGCGGAGCGCTGAAGGTGCCGACATAGGCCATGAGCGGCTTGCCGTCTTCCTTTGGTTGCGCCTGGGCCGGGCTGCCGAGCAGCGATATCGCCGCCACCAATGCGACAGAAGTCAGTAGAGAATAACGGCAGGAACTTACGATACGAGTCATGGCAGGAAGCCTTCTGTCTGACAGAATGGAATGTTTGCCGTCATTTGTAACGGCCGTGCGCGAGGTGTCCTCTCACGGGCAATACGCGAGATTAGCAGGCAGACCACCGCACCTTAACCGACTGGTGCGAATCGCCGCTGGCGGGAAACGCTCCCTCTGAGCCGACAACATCGACGGACTGCTCCAGTGGCGTGATTCCGAGGACCAACAAGGACAGCTGCCAAACCAGAACAGCTCACCCGCCAACCAGATTCCGTGCCGAACGCCATTTTGCCAGGCCTGCCGGGGTTCATTTCATTGTCCGGAGTCGTTGTGAATGATTCGATACTGCTGGTGCTGCTGATAATCCAGTGGCTGTGCGTCATTCTCGACGACTGGAAGCTGGTTGAGCAGACGTTTCTGGCGAGTCGTTACTCCGCCGGCCAGTGGGCAAGTCGTGCCGACGAAAGCGGCTTGAACAGGTCATCGAGCGGTTCTCGGTCGACGATGTCGGGGTTGAGCCATCGCTGGCAGGCGTCTTCGCCGTCCAGAATTACCGGCATGCGTTTCTTCGGGTGATACTTCTCCAGCAGTTCGTTGGCGGCTGTTGTGACGATGGTGCAGCTTTCAAGCGACTCGCCGGAATCCGGGTCGTTCCACAACTCCCACAGGCCGGCAAATGCTGACAGTTGCCGATCGTGCAGCGAGAAATACCAGCCGTGCTCAAAAAACTCCGTCCACGGAATCAGGCAGCGACGCGATTTGAAGGCCGCCCGGAATGTTGGCTTCTCATGGATCGTTTCGCCGCGAGCGTTAAACGTCATTCGCTGAAAGCTCCTGAACGACTTCTGCTTTGCGGACGGCTTCCACCAGAACGGCAACAGCCCCCACGAGCAGGCGACCAGCTCGCGGGCACCATCGGGAGACATTCGCACGACGGGGATCTCGACCAGCGGAAACAGATCCTTCTGCTGTGCAAAGTCCGTCAACGTCTCGTCGACCGAAAACAAGTCAGCGACTTCGATCAGGTTGGCCTTTTGATTCATGCGGTGACACATGCCGGAAAATATACCGCGAGACTATCTGGAGTCGCTACGGGACTCGGAGTTACTCTGCGAGCAGCCACCGTTGCCTCAGGAGCACGTCATGACAGGATTTCAATTCATTTGCAGGGTCGACGAGATCCTTCCTGGCGGATCGCGCATGTTCAACGTCGAGGGCCAGATGGTTGGGCTTTTCAATATCGATGGGCAGTTTCTGGCGGTGAGCAACGAGTGTCCGCATGCCGGAGCATCGCTCGCGCACGGCAGGGTTGCCGGCGAGACTGTCACCTGCCGGATCCACCACTGGAGATTCTGTCTGCGGTCCGGAAGGTACCTCGACGAAGACAAACCTGAGTTCAACGCGAAGACACTTACAACTCGCGTAGTCGGCGACGAAGTCCAGGTCTGCGTCAGAGCCTGCCCCACGACTTGACCGATAACTCCAGGACGCTTCTTCGCTGGCAGTGTCTTGCTCCCCGAACCGGTGTTTGTCGATTTTAGAGTAACTGATATCGTCCACTGATGTGTTGGTTCAAAATGGGCGCACGTCGTGTCGAACCGCGCTTTTGTCATGAACGCAAACGGTCTTCTCAAAAGGATTTGAGGATGTTGCGAGAATTGGATCGTCGACACTCGAGACAGGTGTTGGGAATCGTACTGGCATTCGGTCTGGGGCTATCCGGTTGCGGGGAAAGTTCTGTCGAGGGGCTATTCGGGTCGGGTGTGCCAGAGGTGCCGGTAGACAGCGACGTTCCCCACCTGACGGGATCGGCTACTGACATCAATATGCCTTCCGGGAACCAGAATGGTGCGGCCACCAGAACCGAACCCGAAGAAGGTAATTTGAGTTTCTCGCTGAAAGTGGGCGACCGTTTCCCGTTGCTGAAGACGATCGAGCAGACGCTGGTGCAGCAGTCGTCGGCCGGGCCGGTGACCAGTCGTTCGAACCTGACTCTGATGTTTGCAATCACTGTCGACGAAGAGGATGCGGGTCGGAGAAAACTCGGAGTCCGTTATCAGCGAGTCAAGTACTCTCACGAGATCCTTGGCGAACGATTGGAATACGATTCTCAGACGCAGCCGGAGCGCGTCCCTGATTCCCTGCAGGTTTACAACGGCCTGGCGGGAAACAGCTTCAGCTTCTGGATTGGCGCCGACAATCGCATCATTGAAGTCATCGAGTTTGAAGAATTCCTGAAACGCTGTGTTCGACACGCGCCTCCACATCGACAGCAGGAACTGCTGACACAGATTGTCGCCACGCAGGAAGACGAAGGGTTTGCAAATTTCGTCGACGAGAGCATCGGCCTGCTGCCCTACAATCCGCAGGCAACGGGACGTGAAACAGCAGTTCGTGTCGGCCAGCAATGGCAGAAGAATCGCAGGGTCACCAGACCACTTCCGATGGAAATGCGTACTGGTTATACGCTCGACAGTCTAACTGAAGATCATGCCAGCATTCTGGTCCTGGGCACGATCGAGCCGATCCAGGCAGCCCAGCTGGGTCCGATTCAACAGGCGGCGGCACAGCAATCAATTTCACTGGAGAAGGGCGAGATTATCGGGTCCTGCAAGATCGATCGAACCACTGGTCTGCCTTTGATGAGTCGTGTCGAGCGGCGACTGGACATGACGGTGACAGTTCCTGGCCAGAGGCCGTTTCAACAGAAGAAGACCATTGTGACGACGGTGGAATCGTTTCCGATTCATGGGACGATATTCTCTCGGGCCGACAGTCAGTCACAGTTCAATGGCAGAGTTATTCGAACCGACGGCATCGAGTCACGGTCTCCGGACGCCGTCACGAATGCACATTTTGAATCCGCTCAGCCGGGACAGAAACCAGCCGCTTCAACAGTGCGTTGACCTTTCAGAGTACGTCTGCTGAATAGCACCTGCTCGGACCCTCTGTGCAATCGTCGCGTTCACCGTGAAGCTTGGTGGACCGAATCGCTGGCATCGATCGGCTGGAACGACGAAACTCCGGCTGGTCCTGCCGAAACTCTGAGGAACACATCGTGTTTGGGCGTTTGCTGCTGCTGTTTATTCTGACGCCGTTGGTCGAATTGTGGCTGCTGATGCTGGTTAGCGAGCGGCTTGGGGCATCAACGACCATCTATCTGGTTCTCGTGACGGGTTTTGTCGGTGCCAGTCTCGCACGTCGGCAGGGAATGCAAACCTGGCTCGCCATTCAGCGTGAAACTCAGCAGGGCAGGATGCCGGCCGCCTCGCTGGTTGACGCGATGATGATTTTCGTGGCGGGAGTGTTGCTGATTACGCCCGGAATCATGACTGACGTGGTCGGTTTCTCGCTGCTCGTCCCGCCAGTTCGCGCGATGCTGAGAAACCGGTTTCGAGCATCTTTCCAGGTTCAGGCTGCTGCACACGTGCAGGGATTTGCCTCTGGGTTTCCCGGAGCAACTCCAGAACAACCTGCAGATCCTGCGAATCAGCAACGTCCACTGCCTGGCGATGTGATCGATGTCGAGTACGAGCGTCACACTGACGAGTGATGCGTGGCCATTGGCTTGAGCGAGGCGAGGCATGATCGACGACGGAAGCTACATCTGCGATTCCTGTGGCGAGGAGATCATCATCCCGCTGGACAGCACCGGCGGAGCGTCGCAGGAATACGTTGAAGACTGCCCGGTCTGCTGTCGGCCTCATCTGATTCGAGTCACGTTCGATCCAGACGGTGAAGCGTTCGTCAGTGCCGAGCCGGAAATCCAGTAACAGCAACTGGTGCATTGTGACAAGTAAGAGTTCGGGTTGTGTGCCACTGGCACTGCCAGTGCAAACCACATTGAGTGCACCACTTTCAAAACACTGGCAGAACCAGTGGCACCCTGAAGTCAAGCTGTCATAGAGCAACTGATGTCAGGCCGGCGACAGTTGCAGGCCTGAATCGTTGATTTCGAAGGGGACGATCGACTCTTCGACGGCGCTGCCGCGATGCTTGGCGACGCAAAGTGCCCGGCCCATTTTCATGCCGTCCCGATACTTGCCCATCAGGATGATCGTGTTGGCGTTTGACAGAACATCACCCGATTCGATGCGCCGCTCGATCAGATCATCGATCATCATCTCGTGGCAGGTATAGAGCAGCAGACACCCGATGTTTTCATGGTTGTAGGCGTGTCGTTCGACCGTTTCGGCATTCTGTCGAAACTGGACGCGGAACAGATCCCGCGCGACCCAGTCAAATTCCTTCCGCAGAATCTGATGGTAGATGTATTCGAACATGTGAAACTGGAATGAGTCGCTCGGGCGATCTGCGGGCTCGATGCCGTCCATAATGCAGCGACGAACTCCATGCACGAAGTTTCCATAGAAGAATCCGATGGCCTCGACAATCTTCTTCTGCAGGTCGACCTTCCATGATTTCCAGTCGTCCAGTTCCATGTCGCTGATGGTGACACGTCGACCAGCTCGGTGAAAGATGTGCATCGAGTCGTACCGTCCGGTTTCACGCTCCCACACTTCGTGAGGATGAACCTTCTGGCCGGCGACTTTTTCACGCAGTGTCCAATTGAAAAGTCGTTCGGCATAGTCGGCGTGATTCTGCATATCACCGCGGGCGGTCATGTCGAAGATGATGCCGTTCTCGCCGTCCTGCTCGAGACCCTTTCTGGCAAATTGCAGCCCCAGCTGTGTTTTACCGATGCCGGTTGCACCGACGACGACGGTGAGTTTTCCGGGCAACAGTCCGCCACCCAGCATCTCATCAAGACGCGGAATTCCTGTCAGCAGTCGATCCGTCATGAGCAGCTTTCGCGTCTGAAGTGAGTCTGTTGTTCGCCATGGGAAAAGTTGTCGCAACGACAGTCGAGCTTTCTAACGGACTCCTCGCCAGCTCGCGAGCGATCAACGACGCTTCAACAGGATTGCGGCCACGAGTCAGAGACAACAAAGACGCGATCTGTCTCCTGCCAGTTGCGGTCCTCTCTCGTCAGGATGCTAAGCAACAGCGGAGTCGCTCGTTCGGCAAAATGCTTTCCCAGTCGGCCATGAATCTCATCGATTGATTGGAGTGTCGTGTCGCTCACATCGACGATTTCCGGAGCGAGCCAGTGCGGCTTTTGCAGCACTCGGAACATGCGTGATTCCGATGAAATGGCCAGCAGATCGAGTTCCGACTGGCGAATCCACGAGCCGTGCAGATGAGAGTGCGAAAGTCGGTCCGGAAGCGACTCCGGCAGTGGC
>JAQBWV010000097.1 GCA_027624335.1 Planctomycetota bacterium | reverse complement strand
AAGTCACTCAGCATAAGCCACGCACAACACGACTCATTCTGGAATTGCGATCGCTGAGACCGGCGTCGCAACGACGGGCGGTTCGGAATCTGTTGCCGAATCGGCGGTCACTTCTGTTTCGACGCTGTCATTGTCCGCAGTGTTTTCCGGCAGTGCCGGACTTTCCGGCTGAGCCAGTCCCGGAACGATGACTGGAAGCGATTCCGTCACGGTTTCTGCAGCAGGTACTTCAGCCGCGTCGACTGCTGATTCAACAAGGAACGGCAGGGTTTCGTCGATTTCGATCGTCTCCGCGACAACATCCGCCGGTGCCACTTCAACGACTTCCGCAGCCTCAGGAACAGACTTCAGGGATTCTTCGAGTTCCGCACTCAGTGACGCTTCGCGGCGCCCGGCGTTCGGGCGGTCGCCTTCTGATCGAGTCGGTCGGCGATCATCCTCTGAACGGGTTTCGCCTTGTTGTTCGTTTTGCTCATCGCGGTTGCCCCGTTCTCCTCGAGGTCCACCGTTCGGAGGACCATGCGGTGGTCCACCTTGCGGTCTCGCATTCCGACCTTCCGGTCGCGAGCCAGGCTGTGGATGACCGTGATCCGGACGCCCCTGACCTGGGCGACTGTGTTGCGGGCGAATGTTTTCAGTACCACGAGGACCGTGCGACGGCCCGTGACCGAGTTGCGGTCCGCGATGATTCATTGACGGACCGTGCGGCAGGCCGCCACGTCCGGATGGCGATCGGCCTGAAGACTTGCCAGCGTTGTCTGGTCCGCCTCTGGAATGGCCCCTGGAATCGCCTGACTTGGAATCCGGACGCTGCGGGCCTCGATTCATTGAGTGGCCACTCTGCGGTCCGTGAGAATTGTTCGAACCGCGATTGTGCAACCACGGTGGCCCCATTGGCGGACGACCTGAGCCCGGGCGACCGAATGACGGACGTTGTCCGAACGATTGACCGCGTTGCGGACCTCGGTGCATCCACGGAGGGCCACCGGAGCCGGATCGATGCGGTGAAAACAATGGTCTTTGCCAGCCCTGTGTTGAATGTCGGCCATGTTGTCGTTGTCGACCGTCCCTGCCGTGGTGACCACGACGAGTCGACGGGCCATGACCTTTGCCGGCACTTCGTGACTTGTGACCATCCTTTGCTTTCCTGCCCTTCGAGTCTCGCTGATTCGGTCCGTGATCAGCACCGTACCCTTGCGGTGGTCGGTGCCCATCATGTTTCAAGTGTGGCGGTCCGCCTGGACCTCGTGTTAATGGTGGACCGTCCGGGCGACGCGGTCCGTCCGGGCCTCTTCCCTCAGGCCGCGAACCATCCGGGCGACGGCTTTCCGGTTCCTGGCGTGAAGCAGGACGAGTGCCGTCTCCACCAGGTCGGCCACTTCGTTGAGCGAAGAACTTTTGCATTTCTTCCTTTGACAACGCCCCATCTTTGTTGGCGTCCATTTGTTCGAACATTTGCGAAGGATCGGGCCGTCCTGAAGGTCCACTGCGGGGAGGTCCGAACTGAGCCTCTGCGTCAGTCGATCCAAGCAGGATGGCGACCGTTGCCGCAGCTCCTGCCAGCCATTTCGAAATTCTGATCATCCAGACTCTCCTCGCAACAGGTGTGATGTTTGATATCTGCCGGGCATTGGCCGCAGCGAACTCCAGTTTCTGATGGGTTGAATTCCGCAACTGACGTGCGTCTATCCACAGTGAGAAGTCGCAATTCGCGTTTTCCTGGAATGCCTTACCGTTTCCGGTCAACACGATGACGAGCCAGTTTTCACTCGGCTTGCATTCATCAATCCGGACGAATCGCTCATACGGACAGCGGTGAATGCCAAAGCTGGTGCTGATGGGATACCGCTTCCAGCGCACAAAAAAGCGGTGATCGGAACATGATCCCGATCACCGCTCGACGACACACTGCACCCTGAATCGGTCTGCGACGAACCAGTGATGAAGCTTCAGATCAATATCATCCAACCTGCGAAGTTGTACGGTTCATAAAAAGTAAAAGGAGTGTTCCGAACGCGTTTCCATCGAAAAAACGCATCAGCCGACAGGGAGCACCGCGACTCTCCGGAACACTCCTCACCACGAATCCGACAGCACGAGGCCGGCGGATCTGTGAATCACGTGTCTCAGGATTCTCCCGCTGCATCAGCGAAACAGTCCGGCTCCCGGACTCAGACTCCGTCCCTGGAGAATCCCCTCGACTTCTTGGTCTGGATCTGATTCGTTTTCGAGAAGCAGTACGTGCAGCAGGTCACTGACTGCTGTCTCTCCAAATCATCCGGGTTCGACGTCACGTCGAGCAGGAGAGTTCCCGGGAAATCATCAATGAGAAACTCACCCGGAAACGTGCTCGAGCTGACGTGCCAACAGCACGACATGCCAGACCAATTCGAGTTACGTCATTGGGATCCAGCGAGAAAGCAGAAAGGCAGGGACCATCAGCAATGCGACGGCGATAGCCAGCGGCGGAGTTCCTGTCGCGAAGAAGACCAGCGTGGCATCCAGCATGATCAGCGACAGCAGCATGGTCCTGATGGCGGTCTGGACTCGCGCCGGTTCCGGCTGAGAGATCGCGCGCAGCAGCCGTCTGACAATGGTGAAAGAGATCACTGCGAGAACAAACAAGGCGGTCTCACCCCGATTATTGTCCGGAGCATAAATCACAAAACCAAACAGCGTTGCCAGGCCGGCGTTGATGACAAACGAGGCTGAGATCAGCTGCGCTCTCGCACTGGTTTTCGCTTCCTGACGAGCAAACCAGGTCAGGCCACAAACGTAAATCCCCAGACCCAGAGCGACGTGAGCCTGAGGGCACAACCACATCGCACCCGTTGACGATGCACTGGCTCCCAGCATGACGTTGAAGAATCGGCAACTTCCCATCAGCACCGGAGCGAGTGGAGTCTTCTTCAAGACTCCGTCGTACAGCCAGACGCACGCTGTCAGTAAAACAGCGACCAGTAGCGAGCCCGTCCCGACGCTGGCCGCCAGGCCGACTCCCACCACATTCAGGGCAACTCCCAGCTTCAACGCCCAGGCCGCCTCAATTCTTCCGGACGGAATCGGTCGGTTCGGACGGTCCCGCCTGTCGACATCGCGGTCGAAGTAATCGTTCAGGATCATCCCTGTCCAGTAAATGCAGACGGAAGCTCCGAGCAGCAGGACGAACGACGACAGGGGTTCAAGCAGCGAATGCGTCAACAGAAACCCGAGGAAGATATCCGCCATCGCCGTAAAGACAGTCGGGATCCGGACGAGTTGAAGCAGCGCCAGAACGCTGCCCTTCTGCGGTGAAGTTTCTGCGACAGCGGATGCCGGCGCGACAGACCCGCTACGAAGTGAATCATCGCTCGATGGGTCAAGGTCGAACGGCTGTTCGGAATCGCTCATCGAAATCCAACCTTCAGATCATCGCCACCGCTTCGACAGAAATTAATCAACGGCTTCACCAGAAGTCATTTCAACTGAGGTTCAATCCAGCTGGAGAGAGCCGCTTCGAACTCGTCGAGACAGGCTTCGGTGCGCGCACGGTGTTCGGCGACTTCCTTCCCTGCTGGACGGTGAGGCTCGGCAAACAGGTAAAACTTGATCTTCGGCTCCGTTCCGGAAGGACGCACGGCGAATCGGATTCGGCAGTCGTCGTGAGTTCCGTGGAAGATCAACAGGTTGCCCTGCGGGTGCGGCAGCGCCGCCGACTTCGTACCGGACGGAAGTTCCCGGGTTTCGTGGCGACCATAATCCGAAACGGATGTCAGCTTCACACCGCCGAGCGATTCCGGGGGACGTGTTCGCAGCGTTTCCATCAGACTATCGATCAGTCCTTTTCCGGCAGGCCCATAGGCGTAGTCGTTGCGCTGTCGTTCGGAGTAGTACCCGTGTTCTGAGTACAGGCAGTCGAGCTGGTCCAGCAGCGTGCAGTTACTGGCAGCCAGTTCGGCAGCCAGCTCTGACAGGTACAACGCAGCAATCGCAGCGTCCTTGTCGCGAGCGTAATCTCCCGCCAGGTAACCGAGTGATTCTTCAGTGCCGAATACGAACTTCTCCGGCCCGTACTCGTCCATCGCCTGCCCGATGAATTTGAAGCCGACGAGCAGTTCGTCAATCACCTTCAACCCAGCGGCACGAGCAATCGTCGCCGTCAGCTGAGTCGTCACCAGTGTCTCGACAATGTAATGCTCGGATGTCAGATGGCTCGTGAATGTGTTTCCGTGAGCTCCGTCAACCGGAGGCCGGGCAGATGTTCGCTGACGGACGATATAGTCGCAGATCAGGGCACCAATCTGATTCCCGCTGAGAGTGACAAACTCGCCGGAGTTCGAGCAGCGGGCCGCAGCGGCGATTCGGTCCGCATCGGGATCTGACGCGAGAATCAAACCGATGTCTTCCTGTTTTGCCTGTTCGATGATTGGCTCGAAGACGCGGGCATTCTCTGGATTTGGAAGATGATCCGGCACGTTCGGGAAATTACCGTCCGGAGTGCGGTGCGGTTCGTAAATCGAGATTCCGTCGAAACCAGCTGCCTGCAGTAGCCGAAAGACCGACGTTTCTCCCACTCCATGCAACGGTGAGAAGATCGCACGCAACTGGCGATTCTCAGACAGACTCAGTTTGAGCATTGCATCGATATAAGCCGTGTCGATGTCCTCGCCAATAATCTCGATCTGCCCATCGCTGACGGCGGTTTTGAAATCGGCAACAGGAATCTCTCTGGCATCGTAAACTTTCTGCACAATGCCTTTGTCATGAGGGGCGACCACCTGCCCGCCATTGCTCCAGTAAGCCTTGAATCCGTTATCGGCTGGCGGATTGTGCGAGGCGGAAATCATGACTCCCACGTCGCAGTTCAGCTGCCGCACGGCGAAGGACAATTCTGGCGTGGCTCGAATATCCTCAAACAGGAAGACCTTCAGACCCAGACCTGCCATAACGGAAGCCGTCAGCTCGGCGAATTCACGCGATCGATTTCGAGAGTCGTGAGAAACGACCGCTCGGCCTTCCGTTTGTCCGGTCAAATCCTGGAAATAAGCAGCCAGACCGAATGCAGATTCGGCGATCGTTCGCTCGTTGATCGTGGCGGACCCGTATTCGGACATCGGCCCGCGTCGCCCACCGGTTCCGAAAGCAATCTCTTCCCAGAAGCACGCTTCGAGCTTTTCCCAGTTGCCGACAGAAATGTCCCGTGCAACTGCGTTCTGAAATGCTGCAAACTGAGGTTCAGTAATCCATCGTTTCATCAGATCGCCCGTCTGAGAACGAATAATTGCCGATACGACCGCGTTGTCGATTTCTGCCGCCAGAGCCTCTGCGGAGTGTCCTGCAAGTTCTGTCATGCCGTGTATCCAGCTATGGGTTAACCGCTATCACTGCCGATTTTGCAAATCTACTATCCGGGGGGCGAAGTCTCGCAAACTCGGCATAACGCGTCCACCGACGTCGTCGACGTTGTCGCGAATACCGAGCTTACCTGTGCTGAACCTGAAGTGCCCGTTGCAAGAGTCGTCGTCCGGTTCCATAATCGGTTCGCGGGCGTCGAGAGTGAATTGACAAAAAATCTCAGTCGCGTCCGAGACTGTTTGCTGCCGCCGCTCTGCGGCCGAATCCGGAGAGTTCTTATGCTGGCCCTGATTAGTCGAACCAGAAAACAATACGGCTTGATGCTGTCCCTGGCGGCGATGGTGGCCGTGTTTGCCGGGTGCGGTGGAGGCGGCGATGCGAAACAGCCCGTGGCCGAAGGTGGGTCTGGTACGTCAACTCAAGCATCGACCGGCTCGCGCGGGTCGGCCGGCAAGGCTGAAGCAAGCGAACGCCCGAACGTCGGCGGCGTGCCGCTTGATGTCTACTTCGACAATCCGCTGGAAGTCGCATCTGACAACCGACAGGTTGGTGCTCCACCAGTTGCCGTGGCGATGGTCGAGAACCCCGGAACTGGAGAAACACCCGGTGGTACTCCGATTGGAACGGAACCAGCAACGACACCTGGCGTGAAACCCGATCCATCAGCGACAGCTGGCGGAGACGTCAACTGGTCAGCTTTGATCAGCAAGGATGAGCTTGAGGGAGAAGTTCAATCGATTCGCAATGACCTGAATTCCCGCCTGACGAATTTCGGAGCGTACAAGAGGTCGACTCCTGAAATTCCTGTATTCAGCACCACGCTGGCGTTTCTGGCTGACGTCGCTCGCCGCCATGAAGGCGACATTGCCTGGAAAGCCAAGGCACACTTCATTCGAGCACTGGCTGTTGCGATGTCCGATGTTGCGAGTAGTTCTACGGCAGGAGTTAAGAACTCTTACGACCAGGTCAATGAAGCGTTTCTCAAGATCTGCGAGATCCTCAACAACAACGATCCGGCGGAGCTTCCCGAGACCGAAGTCGAAGCCGACTTCGGCGATTTTGCCGACATGGGAAATCTGATGCAGCGTCTCAAACGTGGCGAATCGTGGCTCCAGAACAACGCTGGAAGTGAAGATAACTTCAAGGAGAAGGCGGACCTCGCCAAACGTGAAGTGAGTGTCTTTGCTGTGATCAGCGAATCCTTTGTGACCGAAGGCTACGGCTACAACGAGTACGAGGACTTTCGAGGGTGGGCTTACGGAATGAGAGACTTCGCCACCACCATGCATAAGGCGGTTGATGCTAAAAACTTTACTGAATTCGACACTCTGCGTTCGAAAATCAGTCAAACGTGTACCCAGTGCCACGGCGTTTACCGCAGCGGCTAGACACACATCCTGGAGCTGGCATGTCCAGCCTGCAGTTGATGCTGTGGACAGATTTGGCCCAGTGCCCGAGGGTCACCTGCGGGCTCCGACAAGGATGAAGGACTGTTCGGTAATGAATATTCAACGCTTGCGGCGAGTGACTGCTTTTTTTTCCGCACTCGCTCTGTGTCTGGTTGTCCTGTCCGGAACGTCCCGCGCCGCTGACGCTCCGGCTTTTGCACATCGGCTCCCGGAGAATGTCGCCGCGCATATTGTGATCCCGGATGTCGGCGTCCTGCGTGAACGACTGTCGAATTGCTCCTGGGGTCGGCTACTGAAGGATCCGCTTGTCGCTGACTTCCGCGAGAACCTTCAACAGCAGATTCACACATTCATTGCTGCTCGCGTGCATTTGCCAGAAGGTGTTTCCCCCGACGATCTACTGAATCTACCGACCGGCGAAATCACACTGACCGTGCTCAAGCCGACTGAAGGAAAGCTGCCGATCGTGTTGAGTGTCGACGCGGCACAGGCCAGCGATACGATCACTGCTCTTGTCAAGGAGTCGGTGGCCAGTTCTGTCGCGCAGGGCTGGACTCAATCGTCGATCGACCATGCCGGAACGACGATAACGGTCCTGAAAAAGGTGACGGATCCCGACAATGATTCATCGGACAATGTCCGAGCCATCTTTCTGCGGGACGGTTGCTTTGTCGCCTCGAATTCATCGGCCACGCTGACGCAGATTCTCGACCGCTGGAGTGGCAATGTTCAAGGGTCGTTCGCCGCGAATGAGACACTGGGTCGTGTTCAGAAAGTGACGTTGACACCTGGTCGTGAGCCAGCACTGTTCTGGTATCTCGATCCGGTCGGGGCGACGATCAGTCTGCTTGCTCAGGGAGCCACAAGTGACCCGACGGCGGCGATGGTTCTGGTCAAACTTCCTGAATACGGATTGACGTCGTTTCGTGGCGTCGGTGGTACGATCGATTTCGCAGTCGGCATGCACGACACGGTCACTCGAATTGCCGGAATCGTGGATCAGCCCGTGAAATCAGCGATGGCCGTTCTGCACTTCCCGGCAACCGATCTGACTCCACCAGCCTGGGTTTCCGACGATATCGACAGTTGCCTGCTGTTCAACTGGGACGCTCAGTCCGCGTATGGCGGAGTCGCGCAAATGGCCGATGGAGTGCTCGGCGAAGGTGGATTCGCGAAGGCGATCGAAGGGCTGTCCGCGAAGACTGATCCACCGATTCACATCAAGAAAGACTTCATCGACGGGCTGACTGGCCTCGTGATGCTGCTGCAGGGGAAACCGCGAATAACTGGTGACAAGAGTGGTGCCGCGTTGCTGGCTATTGGCCTGAAAGACCCGGACAAGATCGACGGGGTACTACGCCAACTTATAGTAGAACCGGGCTCGAAAGCCGGAAGTCGATCGGTCGGCAAGACGATCGTCGCCGTGTTCGACGGAAAACGGTCGAACAGGACGGAAGTTGCAGTTGCCCGAGGCTTTCTGCTTGTGGGCAACGACGGAGTGATGATTGACAACGTCATCAATTCCGTCACCACTGAGAAGCATCTTGTGGATTCGCCAGAGTATCGCCTGCTGTCGGCGAATGTTCCGCCACAGAAATCGTTATTTGCGTTTCAGCGTCCCGTCAATCAGCTGGGAGCCGCCTACTCGATTCTTAAACAGGGTGGCGTCGCGATTCCCGGCGGTGTGGATCTGAAACTATTGCCAGCGTTCGACAGGATTCAGCACTACTTCCGTCCGACGGCAACATGGGCAGCGCCAACTCCCGACGGCTTTCAATACGTCAGCTTCTCGCTGCAACCGGAAGAGTCCATGCCCTGACTTGTGGCAGTTCGGGACGCAGGCCGGGACAAGTGTGCTGAGTTCCGGCGAAACATCGAGCCGCATTTTCACTGCCGCAACGCGAGCCGTCCTTCATGACAGATTCTCAGGACACCGGACACGAAGCGAACATGCCCGACGATTCGAGTGAGTTGAGTGGATCGATCACTCGGGCTGACGTCGCTGATTCGGATGATCTGGAAAGCGAACTGATTGAACTGCTGGATCAATATGTCTCGGCGGTCCATCGCAACGACGTCAAGCAATGTGACGATCTACTGACGGCGCATCCGCAACTTCGTGATTTTGTCGGTCCGCTCGAAACACTCGATCGCATGACGCCGGATATCGAATTCGCATCGAGTCTGCTTGAAGTGCTCCCCGAGTTCGCAGCAACGGATCGAGTCGAAGCGGATGGTGCTGCCGAGCCCTTAACGTCGTCGCGCGACACCACATCAACAGCGTCAGGCAAACGGAAGAGCGGTCGCCGGTTCGGGCGTTACCAACTTCTGGAAGAACTCGGACGCGGAGGGATGGGTGTTGTCTTCCGGGCACATCAGACAGATCTCGATCGCATCGTCGCGATCAAGATGATTCTGGTGAATCGACTGGCATCTGCAGACCACATTCGACGTTTTTATCAGGAGGCTCAGGCGGCCGGGCGATTGAGTCATCCGAACATTGTCGGTATTCACGAAGTCGGCGAGTTTCTCGGGCAGCACTTCTTTTCGATGGACTGTGTCGAAGGAGTCAATCTGCGGGAAGTTCTGGCCGCCGGTGCGGCCCGCGCTGAATCGGAAACTCGGACGACGACGTTGTCAGCGGGAAGTGAGGCAGCACGAACCGAACCGTCATCCGAAAATTCTTCCACGCTTCGAGTTGCCACTGCGGCAACAGCATTTCGGTCAGGCCAGCCTCTGACTTTCGAACAGGCCGCACGCACAATTCGAGATGTTGCTCGCGCCGCCGCGTACCTGCACTCTCACGGAATTATTCACCGCGACCTGAAGCCTTCGAACATTCTGATCGACGGATTGGGTCAGCCTCGCGTAACGGACTTCGGCCTCGCGCGAGTCTCCTCGGCCAGCAATGACAAAGTTGATGGGAATTGCACAGACAGCGGCACCATCGTTGGAACGCCAAACTACATGTCTCCCGAACAGGCGGCCGGGCGATTGAATGAAGTTGGACCTGCCAGCGACATCTACAGTCTGGGAGTCATTCTGTACGAAGCTCTTACTGGGCAGCTTCCCAATCGCGGCTCTAACGCGATGGAAACGCTGGTTCGCGTAATAGAGTCAGACCCCGAAGTTCCCCGCTATCTCAATCGAGAAATCCCGCGCGAACTTGAATCCATTTGCCTGCATTGTCTCGACAAGAACCCCGCACAGCGCTACGAATCCGCAGACGCACTGGCCGACGATCTCGATCGATTCCTCAGAGGTGACCCTGTGACCGCCGGGCCGCAGGGAATCTATCACCGCATTCGGCGCTGGATGCGGCGCGAGCCGGCACTCGCTTCCCGCTGGTCCGCGATGCTTTGTGGAGCTGGCATCCTGGAAGTCTCGTATCTTACGGGTGAGATGACGTTTGGCGTGCGGGACCTCTTCTTTCAGTTGCTGGCTTTCTGGGCAGTCGCTGCGCTGCTGTTTCAGAAACTGCAGCGCAGCGTGCAACTGGCGGCGGTCTCGCGGTTTCTCTGGCTCGCTTCCGATGCCGTGTTTCTCACAAAGATGCTGATCCTTGCGGGACACCCGACTGGACCGCTGCTGGTGGTTTACCCCTTGCTGATCGCGGCGTCCGGCCTGTTTATTCAGGAGTCGCTCGTTTACTTCATGACCAGCGTTTCGTTGATTTCATATGCCATTTTTCTCTACATGCGACCGGGAGAGGCTTCTCCCTGGCATTATCCGCTGCTTTTTTCGGCGATTCTCGTCGTGATTGGGGTTGTTATCTCCCATCAGGTAAACCGAATTCGGTTACTCAGTCGCCACTTCGATACCTGACCCTCACCAGCACGTAGCCAACTTGTTCGGCGGAATTATCAGGACAGAGCGGTCGTGCTTCGGTCGGTTGTTTGATCTGAACCACTTTTAGATTGAGGCGGATGGATTTGCGGACTTGCGGTCCGTGGTGCAAGTTCGCAAGACTGGTTCTCTGTCAGCATTTAAGGATCGACTTTACCGACCGACGGAACAGTCAGGCCAGGCCTTTTAGAACGACGTCTCGCAGGAATCCAAACTGCTGCGAGTCGCGACGGGAAACCCCGATGCGCTGGGAACAGAAAGTCCAGTACGCAACCATCAGCGACATCGGAATGCGCCGCAAGAACAACCAGGATTCGTACTCAGTGCAGCTGTGTTCGGATCTGGAAGTGTGGCGTGAGTACGGCCATCTCTTCATCGTCGCCGACGGAATGGGCGGCCACGCGGTTGGAGAACTCGCCAGCAAAATCGCGGTCGACACGATCCCGCTGTCGTTTTTCAAAAGTCGGGCTGAAGGCGTCCAGCAGGCTTTGCTCGAGGCGATCGAAAACGCCAACGCCGCGATATTCGAACGGGGCTCCCAAAACGTGGATTTCAAACGCATGGGCACCACATGCGTCGCACTGGTTCTGTCGCCGCTGGGAGCAATCACCGGTCATGTTGGTGATAGTCGTATTTACCGCGTCAGAGAAGATCGCATCGAGCAATTGACCTTTGACCATAGTCTTCAGTGGGAACTGCAACGCGCCGGACGTCTCAAGCCCGGAGACGTATTTCTGCCCGAAGCCAAACACGTCATCACGAGATCGCTTGGCCCCGAAGGGTCGGTGCAGGTCGACATTAACGGTCCGCATCCAGTGCTGCCGGGCGACCGGTTTGTGCTCTGCTCTGACGGACTGACGGGACATCTTAAGGATCCCGAGATCGGCATGATCGTCCGCGAACTACCGATCACAGAATCGTCGCAACTCCTTGTCAATCTGGCCAACCTGCGAGGTGGCTCCGACAACGTAACCGTCGTTGTGGCTGAAGTCGGCGAAATGACCGCTTCGGCGTCGACCTCGGTCGATTCGGACATCGAAACTTCAACGCTGCCGCGCCCCAGATACAGGGCGACGATGGGGCCATTCTGGACGCTGGCTTTCTGGGTGGCGGTCGTCGTGCTGTGTATCGGAGGCTACATGCTGGCAACTCCCAATTACATCCCCGGTGGGATTCTTGCGGGAGCCAGTCTGATCAGTTTAATCGTGCTGTTGCGGCACTGGCTGTCGCATCGGAAGGCGGTGGCGAGTGGGTTTTCAGATGTCACGATCAACGCTCAAACCTATCGGATGGCCAGTGCACGAACATCGAAAGAGTTCATGGCCGGGTTGGCGAAAATCGAAGGTGAACTGCACCGCATTGCCAACGAAGAAAGCTGGGACATCGATTGGCCGACTCACTCAACGACCATTGCTGCGGCTCGCGAAGCCATCGACAAAAAACAGACCCGACGTGCGATGAGCGAAATGGGCAAGGCAATCGACGTCCTGGTCGGCGGCCTGCACGCTCACCGGAAACGTCTCCGCAGCACACATATTTCCAGCCAGTCGGGCAGTACGGAAGCGTTGCGAGGCAAGGATGATCGTCCAGCGTAGGGTCTGACAAGCGGAACGCCGGCAAGCCAGCGGCACCTTTGCGGTGCTCCCCTTCACGCACTCTGCGGCTACGTTCGTTGTTGGTTACTTTGCTGGCTCTTCCGCAGTTGCTTCCTTCGGCTTGTCGTCAACTTTCCTGGGAAGAATCGTCAGCCAGGCGGCGTCAGTCGATCGTTTGAACGTTGTCAGTTGAAACGTCGCTGTGACTGTTGAGGAGTCACCATGGGTGCCCACGATTCGAATTGGTCCGTTGAACGGTTTCGCGTCGTCCGTCTTCAGACTCAGTTTGACTGCCTTGGATGAGTCGCCTTTGATTTCGGACTTGACGGGTTCAACAATCGCTCCTTCAGGCAAGTTCAACACGGTGATTGTGATTTCTTCTTTGAACCCCTCAAGGCGAGCAATTGCGACAGGTATCTCCAGAGGAGTTCCGGGTATCGCGGTGAATGTGTCGGATTTCAGAGTCATATTCACCGACGGCAGACTCGGACGAATGCTCATGCGCCAGGCAAAACGCCAACCGCCGTTTCCGAAGAGATCTCGAATTCGCACCGTATACTCGCCGTCCGCCTTCGGAGCAAATTTCAATCGGGAATCGAACTCGTTGCGAACAGCGTCGTCGGACTCAATCACGACTTTGCCTTCCGAATCCAGCACAGTCACGACGGGATCCAGCGGATAACCGAGCGACCGAGACTCGACATCGATCACCAGCACCTCGCCCTTCTTCGCCGAAAATGTCACGAAGTCCTCGTCGCGGGGCTGGTCAATGACGCCGCAGACCGTCATGGGAGTTGTTATCGATAGCGGCTTGTCGGAATTGCAGGGTTCCGCAACGACCAGCACCGGTTCGTCAACGATGCTCAATGGAATAAGTTGCGAAAGCTCCGCGTGAGTCAGACCTGGCAGGGTGGCCATGTCTACTGAAAATGGTTCGGTCAGCGTTTTAGACAGATTCCAGCCAGTCAGCGTCACGAGGGTGTCGCTGCCCGACTGAACTGCCAACGGAAGGCAGTGATTCACGAAAGACTCCGTCGTTAGTGTCAAACGATAAATGTAGTCGGCTCCGCCAGCGAACCGGATCGTGCTGTTTGGCGTCGCCGGAAACCCGAACACGCGGACAAGCCAGGTTCCGTCGGTCGGCGCTTCGAAGGCGATTATCGGGTCGAATCCGTGATCATCGTCGACCTGCTCGATGACGGTTCCATTTGCTGAAAGAATCTGCATCACCGGGTCGACAGGGAATCCAAGTCGCCAGTTTGCATCAATCTGTGCAACTAGAGTCTGACCCTTTTTCAACGGGACCGCATACACGTCGACATCGTTGGCTTCGCCGAGCTTCGCGTTGACGACACTCGACTTTTCAATCAACTGAGCTTTCGAGACTTCGTTGTTGGGCTCAACC
Organism: Planctomycetota bacterium; assembly: GCA_027624335.1. Taxonomy (GTDB): domain Bacteria; phylum Planctomycetota; class Planctomycetia; order Planctomycetales; family Planctomycetaceae; genus JABMPE01. The sequence continues at coordinate 9,611 of JAQBWV010000097.1, read as the reverse complement.
TCGACCACTTCCGGCAATCGGCCAAGCACAAAAGGGATTTGAGCAGTCGCACCTTCAGCATTGAAGAATCTCAGCCAGCAAAGTCCCGGTCGGGCTTTCGGCGAGGATGTGATTCCAACGTCGTTTTCTCCTTCTGGAATCTCAATCACAACTTCAGGGTGGTCGCACCAGAAACTCGTTCCCGGCTGGTTGAGCTTTCCCGAGACCTTTACGGTGACCTTCTGGCCGATTTGGGCCCCCGTCGGGTAAACCCATTTAACATCAGGCGGAGCCGCAGGCAGGGACGAAGCGAAACACAGCAGGCATCCCCCGAAGACAGCAAACTCTGAAATCCTCACGACTGAGTCTCCGACAAGAGAAGCACGGCGTCGCGCGACCAACCTCCAGCGCGAAAAGCACTCCGAGTTTACGAAGCAGGAATCCGGCTGTCACTCTCCGGCAACGCCCAATCGATGTCAGCGAAAGCGTCGACGGCTTGTGAATTAATTGCCGGGGTTCTGTTCGTAACTCCTTGCCATATTTAGTGTTTTGGATCAAAGGGGAAGCTCGGGCGAGCATGGAGCCCTCGGCAGACTGGTGAAAACATTGCCTGTTGACCAGTTTTGTAATCTGGATACAATCGGGACAAGCGTTAAATTCGGTAAGATCGGCTTAACCGGCAGGAACCATAAAGTCGATACTACCGCCGGGATGCGCAACCAAGGGATTGCCAAGGACGTCACCCCTGGTCGGCTGGCTGCAGATCGTGAAACCTGCCTTCACGATTATTCAGCCTTGTCTGAGCCGGCTCATCAGTTCAGCTCAAAGGATGGATGAACCCGATGAAGACTGTTTTCACAACCGGAGAAGCTGCCAAGATCTGCAAGGTCAGTCAGCAAACAATCATCCGCTGCTTCGACTCCGGGCAGCTCAAAGGCTTTCGAGTTCCAGGATCTCGTTTCAGACGAATTCCGCGGGATATTCTTTATCGATTCATGAAAGATAATGGGATCCCGACGGACGCGTTGGAAAGTGGACGACGCAAAGCGCTGATCGTTGATGACGACGAGGAACTGGTGGAGCTGATCAAGGACGTGCTCGATGCCGACGGGCGGTTCGATGTTCGCACGGCCAACAATGGATTTGATGCCGGCATGATGGTCAAAGAGTACCATCCGGACATCATTGTGCTGGACGTCATGCTTCCAGACATCAATGGTCGCGAAGTCTGCCAGCGTGTCCGCGGCGACAATACGCTCGACGATTGCCAGATCATCTGCATCAGTGGGATGGTCGAGCAGGACAAGATTCAAGAGCTACGAGATTCCGGTGCGAATGACTTCATGCAGAAGCCATTCGAAATTGAACGGCTTGTCGAGCGGATTTGCAAGCTGCTGGATGTCGAGCCGGTCGCTGCCAATGCTTGATCGACAACAGTTGATCGCGGCAAGTTAAGTTTCACGCAGCAGCAGGAATTCACCTGCTGCTGCGTTTTTTCTAGATTCCGCCATCCGTACCGTGCCGTCCGCTGGCCATCTGGACGACTCAAACTGGCCCAAACGAAACGGCCGACTGGCGATGAAAACGATGCCTGTAACCGAACAAGTCAATTATCTGACGGTTCCGTTGCAGCTTGTCCAGCGGGCATTACCCGTTTCAAAGTCGGCAACATTGCTGGAGTGTCTCGCCGAAGCCTGGTTGCAGGCGTCTGAAGCGCGAGCAGGTCTTGTTTCCCTGGTCGACGGGGGCCAGTTGAAGAGCCTGTTTGCCGAAGCTGGTCGGAAAACCGAGTCGCAGGTAGAGACCACCGAATTAGCCAGCCGTCCAGGTGAATGGTCGGCAGCCAAGGCCAGCGAGGTACTGATGTCGATGCCGGGTGACTGCTCTGGCCTGCTCAATTCAATAATGGTTGTGCCGTTCGAACTGGATGGGATTGCCGTAGGTGGGGCGTTGTTGCTGGGCGGTTCCGTGGACACTTCTGTGCTGGTAGTCCTCACTGACATCAGCGCGCGATTGATAGAGCAGTTTCGAGTGGTGGCGAAGACAACGGTCGACAAAGATTCAACTTCAGAAGCAAAATTGCGGGATCTCAAGCTCGAAGCCATGGCAGAATTCGCCGCGGGAGCGGGTCACGAGATTAACAACCCGGTGGCGACGATCGCCGGCAGATCCGCTTTGCTGCTGAAATCAGAAACGGATCCAGAGCGACGACGAATCCTGCAAACGATCGGCGGACAGGCCTACCGAATTCGCGACATGATTGGCGATGCCATGAAGTTCGCTCGACCGCCGGAACCGGTGTTGGAAGAGTTTGAACCGGCAGTCGAAATACAGCGAATCGCCGACGAGCTGTTGCGGCAGTTTGCAGAGCAGCAGGTGACTCTGGCAACGTCGCTGAACGAATCGATTCGGCTTTGTGCTGACCGCGAGCAGTTTCGCGTGGTCGTATCGTGCCTGATCAGGAACAGCCTGGAAACGGCTGGAGTGAATGCTCTGATTCAAATCGAACTCAGTCGAGTTTCAAAGAGCATCGACACGGTCCCGCCAGACGTTTCCACAGCAACTCGGTTTCTCGTTTCTGACAACGGAAGCGGATTTTCTGAATCCGAGCGGGAACATCTATTCGACCCGTTTTTCTCAGGACGTCAGGCGGGACGCGGACTTGGATTCGGCCTGTCCAAGTGTTGGCAGATTCTCAGAATGCACGGTGGTTCGATTCAGGTTATCGATACCGTTCGAGAAGAGTCAGACAAAGGTGTGACGATCGAGACATTGTGGCCCGACAATCCACAGGCTGTGCCGCAGGCTTTCTCAGGGAGCAGGCAGTGACGATCAACAATCTGTTTTCCGGCCCCGACCGACCGAGCCCCGCAGTGCTGACGATCGAACAGGTTATTGAGGATCGTCGCACGATTCATAACTTCAAGCCGGAAGTGCCGAAGTTCGAGCACATCAGAAAAGCCATCAAGCTGGCCCGTTGGGCTCCGAATCACCGCCACACCGAACCGTGGCAGTTTCATCATCTGGGTCCGAAATCAATTGCGGCGGTCGTGGACCTGAACGCGAGGCTCGTAACGGAAAAGAAAGGTGTTGTGGTTGGCGAGTCGAAACGTGAACGCTGGAACGCCATTCCAGGCTGGCTCGCCGTAACGTCAACTCTGTCGCCCGACGATGAAGAACAGACCAGAGAAGATTACGCGGCCTGTTGTTGCGCGATTCAGAATTTGAGCCTCTATCTGTGGTCCATCGGCATCGGCGTCAAATGGACGACCGGAGCCGTATCGCACCATGCAGACTTCTATCAACTACTGCAGGTTGATCCGGCGGAGCGACAGACGGTTGGGCTATTGTGGTATGGCTACGCAGCCAGCGTGCCCTCGCAAAAAAGAAGGCCGGTCGAGGAATTCCTGACACGCCTTCCGTAGGCTCAGGTGGTTCGAGTCAGATTACTCTCGAACGACGTACGCCTTCTTGATGAAGTCGAGATTCGGAAACTGGCTGGCGAGATACTTGTTGCCGACCTGCCGGATGGCGTTCTGATCAGGAAGCTCGCGATATTCGGCGTTGATCGCCAGAGCAACGTCCATCCCGGCGACGACTTTTCCAAATGGCGAGAAGCGTTGACTGTCCAGACTCGAGTTATCCTTGAAGTTGATAAAGAACTGAGTTGATCGAGAATTCGGCAATCCTGACTTGGCGAAGGTGACATAGCCGGCAAGGTTCGACTGAATGACCGGATCATCCTGAATCGTGTTGTCTCCCCATTGGGCATGAACCTGTGGATCGCCATTGATTCCAACCTGAGCCATGAAGTTCGGCAACACTCGAAAGAAGCGGCACTCATCGTAAAAACCGATTTCCACCAGTTCCTGAAATCGTGCAGAGCCTCTGGGTGCCCAGTCCGGGTGAACCTCGATCTCGATGTTTCCCTTACTGGTCTCAAGTCGAACCAGAATCGTTTCGTCTGAAGAGCCACCACTCTGAAGTGATTCTGCGGTGGGAACGGGAGGCGCCCCCACATCAGACCGCTTCACGCAACTCATTCCCGTCAGCATCACGGAAACGGCCAGTACCGACAGCGTCATTCGGCAGTGCATAACGGTCACTTCTCTTGAAAGGCGGATAATTATTCTGTGAGAGCGATTTTCTCGACGATCGTCTGAACGTAATCGACATCAGCCAGTTCCTGCTTCCGGTTGACGTTTGATCCTTCGAGTACGGATTGAAGAATTCTTACGGAGGCGGGGCGAGCGGGAATGGGCGGGCCAGACTCGTCAGTCGAAGCGTAGGTTCCGATCGGAGTTCGTTTCAAGGCGGACGCATCACGAAACTCGACAGCCACGAGCTGGGCAATCGACTGTTGCTGACTTGCAGCGGTCTCGATGCAGATCTCGCCGGATTCCGTAAGTATGAACTGGTACTGATCAGTTGGCAGTCGCACTGCGGGAACAATCAATAGCAATCCCGCTCCGCTGCGGATTCCAAGTCGGCCCTCGCTGTCGAATGCGAGCATTCCTGTTCGAACAAATTCCTGCAGCCGCTGGCCGGCTCGTTCAACGGAGATCCATCCGCGTCCCTCGATCGCGAAATCGAGCGGGTTGGATGTTGGAATTAACTCACCCTGACTCAGATCAAGACGTGATATCCAGCCGACTGGTTCTGTCGATGTCGTCTTTAAACCAGCCGTTGGTTCAGCGACCGCCGTCGGTGCCAGGTCGTCAGTTTCGTCGGCTGGTTGTGATGGCGAAATTGCTCCAGCAGAGGCCTGAGAATCCTCGTTCAGGTGAAGTGGTGCCGTTGGCGAATCTGTTATTGAGACATGCAGCAATACAATCTGCCGCCGTTTGAATCCGGGCGTTTTCAGGTTGGCGGAATTTTCACGGAAGTTCCTGATCGCCTCCGAGTAGAGTTTCTTTCCGATCGTCGATTTGAACTTTGGCTCTGCGGATACCAGAGCGAGTTCAGGATCCGAAGTGGTGGACACTGGCAACGGAATTGGACGCGCTTCGCGTTCGCCGATCAGGGGAAACAGGCGAGGGGGAGCGACGTCAGGATCCGAATCGATCGAAGGAGTCAGACCAGGAGCCTCAGAAGCTACCGAGCCGAGTTGCCTTCGCAAATTCAGGATTTCCTCAGCCTGATCCGCCGGCAAATCCTGCAGCTCAGAGTTCCAGACAGCCGCTTCTTCTTCTGAAAGCGGTGTGGTGGACGTCGCGACTGGCCGTGCGTGCTGAGGAACGGGCCGAACCGAAGCCTCACCCGCGACACCCTGAATGGCCCGAGGGAAGTAGGCGACATCCGGTTCATCGGACAGTTCAGGTGACGCAATTCGTGTGTTGATCGATGGTTCGGCAACTGCTTCAGCGAGTGCCGAGGCGTCGGTGACCGGCGGTGATTGAAGAGCTGCCGAGGGGCCTGACTCCTGACCGGAAGCAAGCGGCCAGCCATTTCCACTGAGCTGTGAAACGATCTCACGCTCAGACACGGCGAGGCTGTCTGAAGGGATCAACTGTCCGAGCCAGATCCCGATCAGCAGCGTCGTGAGAAGGCTGCTCACAATCAGTGGCCATCGAGATATCATGTCCGCCTCCATGCAGACTGCGTACTTGGCAGTAATTAAAGCAATAGCACGGGCGACAACATCGTTTCTTGCGACCGGCTGGTTAACCTCAAAGATTCGATTCACGACCTTCGTGTCGCAAAAGTATCAGAAGAGCATCGCCGCCTGAGCCAGTGGCCTTATGTGTCGTCGTCGTCGTCGGTAGAACTGGCCACCTTCCTGGTTTTTTCTTCTTCTACTTCTTCGTTTCGCCGGAGAATGATTGGGTTCTGATCGTCGATCAGCACTCTGGGGTACGTCTTTCGAATTGCTGCCAGACCTTCTTCGCCGATCTGGTTTCCGGTCATGTCGACAGATTTGAGTTTCTTGAGTGATCGGTCCCCGGCCATGGTCAAGGCTCCTTTGTCGGTGATTCGACCGTAACTGATATCCAGGGCGATGATCTTGTCGAGCAAACCCCATTCATGGAGATAGTCACATGACGCATTCACCGGATCGATCAGTGTCAGACTGCGGAACATGCGGAGTTCCGGAGCATGCAACAGCACCTTCGACAACTTCAACGTCAGCTCGTCCAGCTGCAGCCCGAAGACCCAGCCCCGGTACCACTGAATGGCGCAGCCGGGCTTTGTTTCAAACCGGCGACCGGGGATGTCCCGCATCATGATGAAGTCGGCCAGTTGCCCGATCCACTCGCGACCGTGTTCGTTCAGGATTCGACGTTCCTGCAGTTCCAGCTCAAACCGCTTTTCACGAGTGAGCTTATTGTTCTCCAGAGCAATCTGAATGTCGATCAGATTTGCGCGTGGCTCATCACCGTTCTCGCGCAGCCAGGCAGCAAACGCTTCGTGACGTTTGACGTCCTCCGGCTTTTCAAAAATCTTTTTCTCTAACTTTTCTCTCATCGTCGTCCTTTCGCCGGGAAGTCACGACAGGCTGCGCCAAGTGGCAGCGACTGTCGGTCCCGTATCAATCCGCCTCCGGGCTAACATGTCCAGCTGTCGGCTCAACACCCACAACGGACCCCGGAAAGGTCGCGCATTCTAGCGGCAAAAAGTGGCCTGTGAACAACGCGCGTACGGTTACCTGTAGCGAATTCGATCTCCGATGGCTTTGGCTACCGCCCCAAAACTGCTCACAACGGCGAAAAACTACTCGCTTGAGCCTGCGGTTTCCGGCGGCGGGGCACCCATGACGTGGTATCCACAGTCAACATGGATGTTCTCACCGGTGATTCCGCTGGCGAGATCACTCAGCAGGAACATACTCGCTTTGCCGACTTCGTCACGGTCGACCGGGCGCCGTAATGGAGACATCGCTGAGTAGAGCTGGTCCATCTTGCTCTGGTCGCTGACGGCGCTGGCCGCCAGCGTCTTGATGGGGCCGGCGCTGACGGCGTTGACTCGAATTCCACTTTCAGAACCCAATTCGTGAGCGAGGTACTTCACCGAGGTTTCCAGCGCGGACTTGCACAGTCCCATAATGTTGTAACCGGGAATGACAGTTTCGCCGCCCAGATACGTGAGTGTCAGAATGCTGCCGCCGTTGGGCATCAGTTCCTTCGCTCGCGAGGCCAAGGAAATCAGGCTGTAGCAGGAGATCTCCATCGACAGCTTGAAGCCATCACGGCTGCACGCGTAAACCGGGCCCTTAATGTCAGCGATCGGGGCATAGGCGATCGAATGGACGACGAAGTCGAGTTCGCCAAATGCTTCTTTTGCTGCTGCGAACGCCGCGTCCAGGTCGTCGTCATTCGTAACGTCACACGATCTGACCACCTTTGCACCTAGCGGATCAACCAGTTTTCGCAGCTTGCGCTCGGCTTTCGGTCTTGCCGGATCAGTGTCGGGAAGATGAGTGAATCCCATCTCGGCCCCTTCGGCAGCCAATTGCTGAGTGATTGCCCAGGCAATCGATCGGTCATTCGCAATTCCGAAGACCATGCCCTTTTTGCCGGTAAACAGTCCCATGACTCGTTCCTTGCCGCTTTCAAAGTGTTTATTTCTGAGCGATTTCCGCCGATCGGCAATTCGCAACTAACCAGCCAGACAGAAGTTGCAGAGAGTACCGAGACCCCGTCAGAGCTTCAACTGGCCATGTTACGGTTGACCGTGGCTGCGCGAATTGCAGGGCCGGTTCCCACCGGCCACTCGATGAGGATTACTTCGGTCGGCAGGAACCGGCCGTGCAATCTCTGCGAGCATTGATAACGCAACCTGCTTTCAACTGGGTGCCCGGTGCTGCCTGCGACGGACTTGACTCTGCGCGAGCACCACGATCTGCCCGCAGCCGCGAATCTAATCCGATACCGTTCACTTCTTCTTGAAGTCAGGCTGCGGAGGCGGGATAAAGTCGGTCGCATCGAGACGTACTGCCACGCCGGTGCCCGGGATCTCCCGTTTCAACACCCACATTACTGATTGAGTCAGCATGCGGCGGTACGGTTCGAGTTGCCAGTTTTCGTGAAAATGCAGACCGGTGAACCCGAACGACCGTCCGCCGTCAGGTCGTTTCCAGGCCCACGCGACGGTGTGATTCTCGCCCTCGATCGAAACCTGAATCAGCGGTGTGATCTGCGCAGCTGGCTGCGCCCATTTCAGTTTGAAATAGAATTCTTCGTGAACCTCGACCGGGCTGACGCCTCGCAGAATCGGGTGTTCGAGTGTCGCCAGAGTCGTTTTTACATCAACCACTTTGTATCGCCGATCCGGTCCGCCATGGCAGCCTCCGAAGAGTTCCACCCAGTCCGGGACGTTTTTTGCATCTTTCGTGCCCATACCCCAGTGCAGACAGATCAGGCCGCCGCCGCGTTTCGCCAGAGCCTGAAACGCCGCCAGACGTTTGGCATCAGCCTGCAGCCACTTCGCTCCTTCGGAAACAAAAACGACGGCGGCATCGGCCCCGTCAAGCAACTCCGGACCATCCGGCCAGTCAGCATCCGCCGAGACGGCGATGATCTGCAAATCCTCAACCGGCGCGAGCAGTTTCGAAAAGAGACTCATCGCCGCTCGATACTCATGAGATCCCGGTGGGTGCCCATCGGGAGCCTGTCCGATTAACAGCAACCTCTGAGACCGACCTGGGTTGCCGGGTGCCTCTGCTTTGTCAGCGGCCTGGCACGTTGCAGTTAGAAGGACGGCGATGCTCAGGAAAGTCCAGGTGAGTCGGTGATGTCTCATGAAATAGTACCCATGCAGAGGTTCAACCACGGAAGACAGAAGTTGTGACATTCAATAATCACGTCTACGAGAAACAGCTTAACCCACACGCCGAACGGACTCGATCCAGCACTTCGCGACCGACGGCTCGGGCGCGGATCGCTCCGTCCCGCAGAATGTCTTCCAGCGTCTCCGGGTTCTGTTCGAGTTTTTCGCGACGCTCGCGCGCTTCGGCAAAGTGTTCGGTCGCCGCCTCGTTGACCAGTTGCTTCGCTTCGCCGTAACCCATGCCGCCAGCTCGGTAGCGTGCTGCAAGAGTCGCCTGCTGTTCCTCGGTGGCGAACAGTTTGTAGAGGTCAAAGACCGCGCAGGTTTCTGGGTTCTTCGGATCGTCGACGCCGCTGGAGTCCGTTTTGACCGAGTTGATCTTCTTTTTGATTCGCTTCGGCGTGTCGAACAGTTCGATCGTGTTGTCGTAGCTCTTCGACATTTTCTCGCCGTCCGTGCCAGGAACTTTGGCGGCGGATTCGACGACCTTCGCGTTCGGCAGTTTCAGAGCTTCCACTCCGTAAATGCTGTTAAACCTCGCAGCGATGTCCCGAGTCACCTCGATGTGCTGCACCTGGTCCAGTCCGACCGGCACGGTGTCGCTGTCGTACAGCAGGATGTCCGCCGCCATGAGAACCGGATATGTGAACAGCCCGGCGTCAGCGGCGATGCCCTTTGCCTTTTTGTCCTTGTACGCGTGGCACTTTTCAAGCAGGTGCATTTGCGTGACGGTCATCAGGAGCCAGGACAACTCGGTGACTTCCGGCACGTCCGATTGTCGAAACAGCGTCGCCTGCTCCGGGCGCAGACCTAAGGCCAGCAGGTCCAGCGCGGCATCACGGACAAAGCCTTTAAGGACCTCCGGC
>JAQBWV010000427.1 GCA_027624335.1 Planctomycetota bacterium | reverse complement strand
CCTCGCCTGGCAGACCTTCCCCCAATCACCCGAAAGTTATGTATAAACAACAGGGTCACGACCCAGCCTACGGAACTGCGACTGGTTGGAAGCATCAGCCTCGCTTCGCATTCACGGAACACCATGTCCACATTTCGTCGGCTGGCATTCTCACTGGCTTTCGGTCTCCTGGGGTATGTCATCGGGCTGTTCGGTGGTATCGGTCTGGTCTCTCTACTTTCGAGCAACCAGCACGATCGCTCGATCGAAGCGGCGATGACAGGAGCGTTTTTCGTGGGTCCATTCACCGCACTGCTGTTCGCGGCGGTCAGCTTTATCCGGACAAAATGAGGAGGAACACCATCATCAGACAGAGCACTCAACCTTCTCTTCCCGTCCGGATCGGACTGACCCTCACTCTGCTGTTGATCGCGGCGTGTGGCGGTCTGATTTTCGTCAAAGCCATGCGTGGAATCAGCGAGGCACGGGAATCCGGATCGTGGCCGACCGTTGCGGGGAGGATCATCCGATCTGAGATGGATGTCGAAACGAAAGACGATCCCATCTCCAGGCGGAAGCGCAGTGATTCAAAGTTCTACGCTGCCAGTATTGAATACGAATTCGAGCTCAACGGGACGCTCCACCGCGGCTCGCGTATCGCCGCCATCCAGGACATGAATGCCGACAAGGCGCATGTGCAGAAGATCCTCGACAAATACCCGGTCGATCGAGCGGTGGCGGTGTCGTACAAACCCGATGATCCCGGCGTGAGTGTGCTGGAACCAGGCAGCTGGGGCGGAGTCGCCGTCTTCTTCGGGCTGGCTGCGGTTTTCACGCTGGTTCCGCTGGGCATTCTGATTGTTGTCTGGCGAACGGGCAGAAAAAGTACGACTCCGCAATCAAGTGTCATCAGGGATTCGAAGTCACACTCGGCCAGAACCAGATTTTGTATCAGTGCTCTGCTGCTGGTATTCATCGGCATTGGCTGTATCCCGCTGACGTGGGCCGTTCAAGGCATGCGCGAAGCGGGCGCATCACTTACCTGGCCGACAGTACCCGGAAAGATCACAAAGTCGCAGGTGGGAGTCACAACCACTCGAAATCGCCAGAGTACGAATTATGATCGCGTCTCGCGCGACTACTCGGCGGAGATTGAATACGAATTCGAAGCGGAAGGAGCGACCTACCACGGTTCGCGGGTCGCCGTTGTCAGCGATCAGTTCGGTGGTGAAGCCTTTGCTCGGGAGACCTGCGAAAAGTATCAGCTCAATCAAGCCGTGACCGTTTCCTACAAGCCGGGTGATCCCAGTGAATGTCTGCTGGAACCAGGCCGCTGGGGTGGCATCGGATTTCAACTGGCATTCGCGGGCGCGTTTATCTTCGTACCGTTATTGCTTCTGAAAGCCATGTGGACTCCAGACACGAAGGCTGACCCGGAACGCAGTCGATTTGGTCTGGTGTTTCGCGAGCGCTTCCTCGAATGGGAGCCGGGCAACGTGATCCATCTTCATCGCGACCGCGCTGGATTCCTGGTCGTCGTCATTGGTGCGGTGATTGGCGGGCTGGCCATCGGACTGATCATCAGCCTGCTTCCCGCCGTCGGTCTGCTGGCCTTCAGAGATTCATTGCCGAAATTCATCACGCAGCACGGAATCTGGTTCATCGCGAATTTCTACGCGGCAGTGTCTCTGGTGTCCGCGATCGGAATTCTCATCTGGGCACTGTTTGACGGTCGAGGCCGCGATACACAGATCGACTGGAACCGCGGCTCGTTTCGCGGCCGGGTCGGCTGGAGTACTCGAGAATGCGAACTCGAACAGATCCACAGCCTGACGCTCAAACTGCCGCAGCCGTCCGCCCCATCGAAAAACTCTAATGCCAGTGCCGGCCACGAGGCGAAATATGCGGCGAAGCTGATCATCAATGTCGCTGGTCGGAAGTACGTCCTGCTGGAATCCGAATTTGAAGGCCCCCATCGAAAGATCGTCAGAAGAATACTGATACCGGTCATTGAGGAACTATCAGAGAAACTGAAGAAACCATGGAACGAAGCCTGACGCCAGGGACTTAGGAATGCGTTCAAAACAAGTTCCCGATTTTCATCCCGTCATGCCCGCGCCGGCGGGCATCCAGTTCATTCATCAATCTGGATTCCCGCCTGCGCGGGAATGACCAAAAGACACCTTCTGTTGTTGAATCCGAAAGTTATTTCGGACACGTTCCTTAACGTCACGCGCGACGGATAACATTGCGGTAGATTCAGCAGTCGTCCTCAGAACTCCGAAACAATTCCCGAACTCTTACATTGATCACCTCTCCATGTCTGAAACCGATGTCGAAACATCTGCAAGTGACTTCCCGAAGAAAAGGCCGGCCCGAATGTTCTTCTACGGCATCACCATCTGCCTGGCAGTGACTGGTCTGGCCGTGGTTGCAAGGAGCATGCTTTCTCATCCGGCACCGCCACCGGTACCAACCGTCGCCGATCTGAAATTTCCGGTCGCGGTCATATTCGACGAGTCAGATTGTCGGATACATCACGATGCTGCTGATCTGCATGTCATGGGTCTTATGAGAGTCATGGCGTATAAGGATTGGCCGTATCTTGTTGACAACGAGCTGAACCTGTTCCAGTTGGAAAACTTGATATCTGAGAAAAACTCGTGGCAGATTTTTCTATCGATGGGGAATGGTTCCACCCCCGTTTCATTCACACTAAAAACAGTTCGAGATGACTCGCACGCCCACGCCCGGGGGATACTCACCGGATGCATCCCTTCTCACGTGTCGGACGACGAGTCAGCCGTGATCAGGGATCGCATCCAGTCGGCCAGGACTCTGAGTGAAACCCTGTCTCCTGATTGGCGCCGATAAAGCAAACAAAGGTGGTTCTCCACCGCTCATGTTGATTCTTGTGGTTGAGGTTTCCGAATCGGTCGAAGACTCGGAGTCAGGCGGGCGGAGCCAGCGGCTCCCTTTGAATTCGCGAGCCTCGCTCTCCGGCAAGTCGCGTTGAATCTCGCGGCGGGCAGCGGTGAGTCGGTCTTGCAGGTTCTTCATCACGTGAAAGCGGTCGATGGTCAGCGTCACGGCGGGGCCGAACACTTCGCGCGCCGCCTCGACGTCACCGTCCCACATGCCGCTGGTGACTTCGGTCACGTGGGCCGGCAGGCCGGACTCTTGCGACTCGCGAAGGAAGTTTACGATCGCCGCTTTCTCACGTGATTCCAGCACGACCAGCACGCGGCGATTCGTGTGATCCACAATCACCACGACGAACTAACGGTGCTTTCTTCAGCGACAATTCATCACTGCCGATCCGAGTGATCGGCGCGGCGGGCGTCGTGTCGCGCGGGCGTTCGACCCAGACGTAGTACCAGCGCTCCAGTGTCTTCTCTGGAACGCGCAGGAACTGAGCCGCTCGTGTAACATCGCCGCGCCGAATAACTCCGCCGCCCTCAGCCGGCAGTTGAGCAAGGCAGTGAAAGACGAGGACGTTCGAATGAGCAGCAAGTCAGCCCGTTACCAGGCCAGCACAAAAGGCAAACCGTCCGCCACGCAACCTCTTTTGCTCAATGCCGACAGCCAAACAACAAGAAGCGTTTCGTGAACTCAAACAAGCCACCTGAATTATCCTTACCCCAAGTTCCCCTGTAGTGGGGCAAAATTGGGTTTCTCGAAATTTATTTCGGTGCAGAATTGACGTAAGTCTTTTTGGCTCG
>JAQBWV010000096.1 GCA_027624335.1 Planctomycetota bacterium | reverse complement strand
GTCGCTGTCTGTGCGTGAAATCGGAACGCCGGTTCCATCCGTCGAATCAGTGCTCTGCGTATCGTGATCGCAAGTGCGCATTCTGAATCCGTTTCCTGAGCGCTTCGTTTTCATCAAGTAATTCCTGAGGAAGTTTCGCACTGAACCGTGACAGAAACTCCTCTCGACGGTCAACCTCTTTGTACCACTCGTCGGTTTTCACGGCGAGAAGCTCGTACATGAATTCCTTCGTCCAGCCAAAATCACTGAGCGAAAGACTCTGTGGCCTCGGAATCATGCCGATGGCTGTCTTGTCAGCATCGCCTCGGCCTCGAACCCGGTCGACGATCCACTTCAGAACCCGCATGTTTTCTCGAAAGCCCGGCCACAGAAAACGATCGCCCCAGTCTTTGCGAAACCAGTTGACATGATAAACCCGTGGCATCGTTGCTCCGACGCGACGTCCCATGTCGAGCCAATGCTGCCAGTAATCCGCCATGTGATACCCACAGAATGGCAGCATTGCCATTGGATCGAACCGAAGCTGACCAACAGTTCCAGCAACATCAGCAACTTTCTCGCTGGTCAGCGTCGCACCGATGTAGGTTCCATGTTGCCAGTTGAACGCTTCATAAATAAGCGGCATCGTTGTCGATCGTCGACCACCAAAGATGATCGCACTGATCGGAACGCCCGACGGGTTACTCCACTCAGCCGAGAGAGTCGGACAGTTTGTCGCTGGAACCGTGAAGCGACTGTCGGGATGAGCTGCCGGGCGACCGCAACCGGGTGACCACCGTTGTCCGGTCCAGTCGGCACAGAATTCAGGAGCATCGCCGTCAAGACCCTCCCACCAGACACTGCGTTCTTCTGTCATCGCGACATTCGTAAAAATCGCGTTCGACTCCAGCGTCTTCATTTCCGTCGGATTACATTCACGACTCGTTCCTGGCACGACTCCGAAGAAACCCGCCTCGGGATTTACGGCGTACAGGCGACCGTCTTCTCCGAAATGCATCCACGCGATGTCGTCACCGATCACTTCGACTTTCCAGCCAGCTTCAAGATCCGCGTCGGGAGGCAGCAGCATCGCGAGATTCGTCTTGCCACACGACGACGGAAATGCGCCAGCCATGAAAGTCCGAACGCCATCCGGACTGGTGACGCACACGATCATCATGTGCTCAGCCAGCCAGCCTTCGCGTCGAGCCTGCACGCTGGCGATTCGCAACGCATGGCATTTCTTCGAAAGCAGCGCGTTACTTCCATAGTTCGTGTTGACGCTGAGAATCAGCTCCTCTTCCGGAAAATGGCAGATGAATCGTTGTTCCGGATCGAGCGTCCCAACACTGTGAATTCCCTTCACAAACCCTGTCTGATCCGACAATTGCTCCAGAGCGACGCGACCAATCCGAGTCATGATTCGGAGGTTCGCGACGACATAGGGACTATCAGTGACCTGGACACCGACCCTTGCTGCCGGGCTTCCAGGTGGACCGAGCAGGTACGGCACGACGTACATCACTCTGCCCTGCATGCAACCGTTGTACTGTCGACTCACGAGATCCCGCATGAAAACAGGATCCATCCAGTTGTTGCTCGGACCTGCATCGTCTTCGCTCAGACTGCAAATGAACGTACGGTCCTGGACGGTCGACACGTCGTCGACGTTGCTTCGTGCATAGTACGAATCCGGATGGAGCAGCGCATCGAGCTTCTGAAGCGTGCCGTCGCGAAGCATCAGCTCGCAAATCCGTTCCGCCTCCTCTTCCGTGCCGGTACACCAGTGAACGATCGCTGGCTGAGTCAGGCGAGCGACCGTTTCGACCCACTGCACGAGTTCCCGATTCACAACAGGTTGGCGCATCACTGCGTCCCGAGCTTCCGCCAACGGGTCCGGCGTCGGAGGCAACACCACTCCAGAAGTGCGCATATGGATTCTCGCTTCCTGTCACTGACTCAGTTGAGAGTGTCTTCAGACGGATCGACCCGGCTGAAATCCTCGTCCGCTCGGCGGTATGCCCACTGGATTGCTCTGCGACGCTCCTGCAGAGCCTTTAACTCGTTCGGCAGTGTGGGGAGATTCGTCATCTCATCAGGATCATTCAAAATGTCGTCAAGTTCTTCCTCACCGTTGTCGGACCGGCCAATGAATTGAAAACCGTCGTCCCAGATACTTCGCACGGAACCGTGAGCGTTCGGCAGCCACTCGGGGACCAGCACACCTTTGCTGACCTCAGCCAAAATCAGTAATGCGGCTTGACTGAGGTGGGCGTTATGAAATCCCGGCAACCGACGACAATGCGACCGTCGCGACAGAAGCAAAACTAGCTTACGATCCAGACGTGACCAGCAGTGATTTGCCTCGCAGCAAACGATGGTCAGTCCCGATTTGAGAATTCGTAGAGATTGTCCCGGTTCTACCGTTTATCTCACGACCATTCAGCTGGAGATCCCCGATGTCTTGTGTTCGCTTCGCTGTAGCGATGATTCTCGCCATGGCCGTTTTCACCACTCACGTTATCCAATCAGACGGAGCGGACACGAAGCCGAACATCCTGCTGATTTTTGCGGACGACCAGGCTTTCGACACGATCCATGCACTTGGCAACACGGAGATTGAAACCCCGAATCTCGACCGACTAGCGGCGCGAGCGACAACGTTCACGCACGCCTACAACATGGGTTCGTGGAGCGGTGCCGTCTGCGTTGCCAGCAGGATGATGATGATTTCCGGCAAATACCTCTGGCATGCCCAGAAGGATCATGCACGAACGAAACAACTCTACCAGGAAAAGGGCCGGCTGTGGCCGCAACTGATGGCATCCAGTGGCTACGACACGTATTTCACCGGCAAATGGCACATCAATGCCGACCCGGCGAAAGCATTCAAAGTCGCGCAGCATGTTCGTGGCGGAATGCCGAATCAGACGGAAGCCGGCTACAACCGACCGATCGAAGGCCAGACGATGAAGTGGAAACCATGGGACGAATCCTTCGGCGGATTCTGGCAGGGCGGCAAACACTGGAGCGAAGTCGTTGGCGACGACGCCTCCGAGTATCTCGGCATGGCAAAAAAGAGCGACAACCCGTTCTTCATGTACATCGCCTTTAACGCACCGCACGACCCGCGTCAGTCACCCAGAGAATACGTCGACAAATACCCGCTCGAAAACATCTCGATACCCGCCAGTTTTGTTCCCGAGTATCCGTTCAACGAGGCCATGAACTCCGGCCGCAAACTCCGTGACGAACGACTGGCACCGTTCCCCCGCACTGAGTACTCGGTCAAGGTGAACCGCCAGGAATACTACGCCATCATCACTCACATGGACGTTCAGATCGGGCGCATCCTCGACACACTCGAAGCCAGCGGACAGGCCGACAACACCTACATCTTCTTCACCGCTGACCACGGTCTGGCGGTCGGACGACACGGTCTAATGGGCAAGCAGAACATGTTCGACCATAGCGTGCGAGTCCCGCTGATGGTCGTCGGCCCGGACGTCCCCCAGAACAAAAAGATCGACGCGAGTGTCTACCTGCAGGATGTCATGGCCACATCGCTGGAATTATCGGGAACGAAGAAGCCCGACTATGTGCAGTTCCAGAGTTTGCTGCCGTTGATTAATGGAAAAACCACCAGAGGACGGGACGCCATTTACGGTGCCTATCTGCAGGGGCAACGAATGGTGACCTACGGAAACCACAAGCTGATTCTGTACCCCTCAATCAGCAAGGCGATCCTCTACAACGTCGCCTCAGATCCTCAGGAACTGCACGACCTGGCTGATCAGAAAGAGCAACAGCCAACGATCTCAAAGCTGTTCGCGAAGCTGCTGGAACTTCAAACAGAAACGGGCGACACCCTCGACCTGAAAGCCGCCTACCCGAATCTCTAAGGTACGTGTCCGACACACACCCGAGTATTTCCACAGCTCTTCCGGCCAGCTTTATGACCATAGACCGAAATGAACTTGCTTCCCGCCTGACCGCTCTCACTCGGGATCTGATTCTGATTCCCACGACCGATTCTCGCCCTGCCGAGCGTGAACGCTGCCTGGAGTTCATTCAGAATCACATTGAAGGTCTCGAAGAGGTCAGCATTCAGTCGTACGAATCCAACGGTTACAGATCTCTGGTCGCAGGACCTCAGTCGCCGAGCAGCCCCGACATTCTGATGTGCGGACACATCGACGTGATCGAACATCCCGACCCCGACAGCTACCACTCGACAATTCGTGACGGACGCATCTACGGCCCTGGTGCTGGTGACATGAAAGGTGCTGACGCCGTCATGCTCGAACTGTTTCGCACTCTGCACGCGAAACATCCAGGACTCTCGCTCGGACTGGCGCTGACATCCGACGAAGAACGCGGAGGTGCCGACGGCGTCCGTTTTCTCATCGAAGAGGTCGGACTTCGAGCGGGAATTGTGATCGTCCCCGACGGCGGGTCACTCAACGAAATCACAATCGAAGAGAAGGGCGTGCTGCATCTGCGAGTCCGTCGTCATGGTCACTCGGCCCACGGCGCCCGCCCCTGGCTCGGCACCAACGCCCTGCAGTTGCTGCTGGAACGAGTGACCGCTCTGCAGTCGTATTTCTCCGTCAACTGGCCGATCGAAACGGACGCAGGACAAGGACACTGGTACCCGACCTGCTCGCTGACCATCGTGGAAACTCCCAATCACTCTCCGAATCGCATCCCGTCCGAAGCGGCGGCGACGCTGGATATCCGCTTCCCACCGCCTCACACATTTGGATCCATGCTGGACGATATCGCGAAGATTCTCGGCCCCGATTGCCACCTCGAACCATTGATGACGGCTCAGCCCTGTCACCTGGATCCGGATCCATTGTTCTGTGAGATCACCGAATCTATCACCGGCTCCCCCGCCCGCCTGATCCGAGCCGCCGGTGCCAGCGACTCGCGGTTCTTTCGTCAGGCCGGCATCCCAGTAAACCTGTCCCGCCCTCTGGTTGGCAATCTGCACGGCGAAGACGAATGGCTCGACATCGAATCGATGGTCACCTACTACCAGATCTGTCAGGCCTACATCGAGCAGAAACTGTCGCTCACCTGAGCCACTCGAAAACTACAGTGCAGAATTCGCGAACAGAACTCGAGTTGAGCAGGACCGGTTATGTCAGCTCACTGATTGGCATACCAAACGGCAGGATGGGCATTGGGCGACCGCTGTAGTCCGGGTATTCGTGGGCGATGTTGATGCCGAGGTGACGGTAGATCGTCGCCCAGAAATCGTTCGGTGTCAGCGGTCGTTCGTGAGGATGCTCGCCCTTGGAATTCGTCGAGCCGACAACCTGACCGGTCCGCATTCCACCACCGGAAACCAGCACGGACATCGCCTGTGGCCAGTGGTCGCGACCGGGCTGATCGACTCCCGTCTGAGATCCTTTCGTGACGCTGATGCGCGGTGTTCTGCCGAACTCGCCCGTCACCACCAGCAGCACCTTCTTATCAAGACCTCGGTCGTAGAGGTCTTCGATCAGCGTTGCGATCGCTCTGTCCAGAATGGGGAGCCGTACCTTGGCATCATCGAACAAGTGGCAGTTAACCGCGTGGGAATCCCAGTTGTAGGTGCCGTTCTTCAGCCATTCGACACCGCTCTTGTAGGGGTTCTCCATCACCATCGTAACGAACTTCGATCCCGCTTCGACGAGTCGTCGAGCCAGCAATGCTCGCTGTCCCCAGCAATGTCGCCCGTACTTGTTCCGCAGTTCGTCGGATTCCTGCGACAGGTCGAACGCGTTGCGGGTTCGCTCGCTGGTGATCAGACTGACTGCCTTCTGGTGGAAATGATCCTGAGCGCCCATCAGCCCCGTCTGATCGATATCCCGACGCAGTCGATCGAAACCGGTCAGCAAAGCGGTTCGATCACCCAGTCGGTCTTCAACCTCTTTGGAGATCGCGACGTTCTTGACCTCGAAATCTTTGTCCTCGGGATTTCCCGGTACCGTAAACGGAGCGTACGACGGTCCCAGGTAAGCAGAGCCCATCGCAAAGACGTCGATCCCGTGTCGCCCGTTGGGTGCATTGCAGATGTAGTTGGGAATGCCCACGTCGCGACGTTCGAACCATTTCGACACGATCGATCCGACGGCCGGGGCATCGTTAACAGTGTTGGTCGGAGTCTGTGGTACGCGCCCGGTCATGAATCGTTTATGCCCACCGCCGTGGTCGCCGAAATTGTGAGCGATCGACCGGATCAGGTTGTAACGATCAGCGACGCCAGCCAGTCGCGGCATCAGTTCGCAAACGGAAATCCCATCGACGTTGGTCGCGATCGGGTTAAAGATGCCTCGATAATCCGCCGGAGCGTCCGGTTTCATATCGAACGTCTCCATGTGCGGAGGTCCTCCGGGCAACCAGACATAGATCACCGACGTGTCTGGATCGTCAAAGCCCGGTCCGGCGGCGGCTTTCACCTTCAAGAAATCGGCGAGCGACAACCCGCTCAGCCCGAGCGTGCCCATCTTCAGGAAATCACGACGCGAAGTCGGGCCTGGACAGAACTTCTTTGAAAGCTTGCTCATCGGAAATCTCACGGCTCATTGGCAGGTGATCTGTACGAAAAGGCTGCTCTCGTCCGGCGGGAACGTAACGTTATACCTCGGCTATGCCAGCTTAGCAAGATTGTCCGGATCGTGTTCTGATTTCTGCCTGTTGTGACTTCAGACATGCTCCCCTGGCGGAATCGCCAGGCTACTTCGCCAGCCACTGCACCGCATCAACGATGACATAGCCGTCGGTGCCCTGATTCGAAATCGTCACGACGGCAGGACTCTCTCCAGAGAAATCAAACTCACCCAGCAAGACAAACAGATTGTCAATCGTTGGAACCTTCCGCTGATTCACGACGATAGTCTGCTCGCCTGTGGCATGCTGGACGACGACTGGAACATTCGACGCTCGGTTGGCGTTGTGCGAGTACGCCAGTCGAACTTCATACCGCCCGGCCTTGAGCTTTGCTTCGTACCTGGCAATCGCTCGGCCATCGCTGGTTTTGCCGTCGTGACGGTATTCCCGTCCGACCCAGGTTCCTGTCGACGAACTACTGCCCCAGTTTCCGGTGAGTTTTGCCGCAGCCTCGTCGACAACAACTCCCTTCAGCTTTGCCGGATCGACTCCGCCCTTTCCGGTCTCCACGTGTGCGTACTCAAGAACCTGCCCGTCCTGCACCAGCCGCTCGCGGATCTTTGCGTAGTCGACATCCTGAACAGCGATGCCCTCATCCAGAGCAAACGACGCGACCGTCGCCGCCGACTGGCCCAGAATCATGAAGACTGGCTCCATGCGGATTGAACCAAAAGCGATATGCGAGCTCGACACACAGACCGGAACGACCAGATTCTCACATTGGGCCTTCTTCGGCAGAACGGAACCAAGCGCGATCTCGTAAGGCCCGTGAGTACTGACGCCGATGTCGCCTTCGTTCTGAACGAAACCTTCCGGAGTCACGTACCGCTGCACATTGTGCGAATCCATCGTGTACGAGCCCATCCCGATTGACTGCGGCGTCGGTCGTTTTTTGACCAGTTCGTTTTCGGTCATGACAAACTCGCCCACCATACGACGCGCTTCTCTGACGTAAATCTGGTGAGGCCAGTTGCCGTTGTCGGTAAACTCGTCCGCGGAAAGTCCCCACTCAGCGAACTTCACCCGCACGTCGTCCGGCACGCGAGAATCGTTCGCCAGAAAGTGCATCAGTCCTTTCTGGTAGACCTCGTGCTCCAGAATGATCTCCCGACGGCGCTCGTATGAGGCCTCGGGATAGTCATAGTTGTACCCGATGTTGTCGGTGCTGAACGGACCGTGATTATTGGTATCGGTCTTGTGATTCGGAATCGGATCGAACTTGTTGAACCCTTCACGCCAGCCAGCTTTCAGAACGCGAACCAGCAGTTCGTACTGTCCCGCGTCGTAGCCTGTCGGCTTTGGAAAGGGAACTCGATTCTTCGGGTCATTCGTCAGGCACATGCGGAAACAGTAAGCCTGCACGCGTTTGTCAGCCTCGCCGAATGTGCCCGGCGAATCGGGACTGATGCGAGGCAACAGTCCGCTCGACGCGTCGCCCGGCACAACGTACGGGCTGATCTTCGTTTTCACGGCTCCGAAATGATGTCCGTGATGCAGCACGCCTGTCTGAATTCCGTTCCATTCTTCGCCGTACTGCTTTTGCGATTCGCGACCGACGTGATACTCGATTCCGGCAGACGCCAGCAGATCGCCCTCGTAAGTCGCATCGATAAACATACGCCCGAAGCATGTTCGTCCACTCAGCATCCGGATCGCTGAGATGCGACCGTCGGCTTTGGTAACGCCGGATTTTCGATCGAGCCATTCGTCGCGAAAGACGGGGATGTCGTACTCTTTGACCAGCTCGTCAAAAACGTTCTCCGCAACGTGCGGCTCAAAGATCCACATCGTGCGTCGTTCGCCATCAATCGCTGACGCACCCTGTCCTTTGTTGCCATACTCCGATCGTTTCTGCCAGGTCCAGGCTTCGTCCGACTGATAGTGCTTCCAGACACGGTGATAGAACTCGCGAGCCAGACCACCAATGACGGCCTTGTTGCCGGTGTCAGTCCAGCCCAGCCCGCCGCTGGACAATCCGCCCAGATGCTGATCCGGGCACACGATGACGACTGAATGTCCCATCCGCTTTGCCTGAACTGCCGCGATCACACCCCCGGAAGTGCCGCCATACACCACAACGTCCGACTTCGGATTTGTCGAATCGTCCTGTGCCAGAATGCTGAATGGCACGCTGCCCGTGAGCCCGCCGACAATCAGAAAAACCGCAAATGAACGTGACATAAAACTCTCCAACAGTCGATTTCAAATGGACGCACAACGCCTGACACTTGCGTTGACCTCTGTTCAAGGCATCTGGCTACATCAGAATTCCGTCAACCGGCTCCAGCTTTGGTGGCAGATTCGTTTCGCCGAGCTGCTCTCGCATGTCGATCTCAATTGTTCGACACAGGGCGGTCATTGGAGTATCGGAGAAGCGTCCTTCAAACGGGTCTTCGTTAAATTCGCCAACCCGCATCAGGATGTAAAACATGTATGAGACCATCGTCGCCAACGGGATCACCATCCACGCGCTGCCGACCTTTTCGAGTTCCGTAATCATGCCGGATGGCAGCAACGTCACGAACAGGAACAGGAAGACTCGCGGAAAATAGTCATACTGACGGGGCAGCGGAGTATTCTTGATACGTTCCGCTCGTCCCTGCAGGTCGTAGAGTGACGTCAGCGTTTCATCCAGCATTTCGTGATACCGCGTTTCGTAGAGCTGACCGTCTCGTCGCCCCTCAGCCAGTCTTTGCCCCTGCTTCTGAACAAGCTGCGTTGCACGGTTCTGACGATCCATCATCCACTGGAATTCTTCTGGCGGCAGTAACGGCTGCAGTTCGTCCCACGCTTCTTCACGACGCAGTTGTTTGCGCAAGGCGTGTACCCAGGCGAGATGCCGATAAACCATCTCCTTCCGGTAAGCCGCCACTGCGTCCGCCGGTTGCTCGGACAATATCGTGAGTGACGTAATCTGACGCCCGAACGTACGGCTGGCATTGACGATACCACCCCAGATCTTGCGAGCTTCCCACCAGCGGTCGTAAGCCGAGTTGTTTCGAAATGCCAGAAAAATGGCGAGTGCCGTAGCCAGTGTCGCGACGACTCCGAACGGCAAATGGATGAAAACCGGCCCCAGTACATTGCCGATGATGCTCTCGTGAGCTGCTTCATGAACACCAAACACTACGGTCGACAGAATGCCAATGTAGGCGAGGAATCCCTTCGAGCGGCAGAGCACACGACGCCATCGCAAATGCTTTCGAACAATCATTCGTCAATTCAGCTTTCCAGAATGATGCATAGAAATCTCTGACTTTTTCCTTCGACTCGAAGTCAATTCACCAGCGCGACGGGATCATCCCAGCAGAATCGCCAGTGTGCTTTCGTCTGTTGATTCCGCGATCCACTTCAGTCGCTCACGGTCGATTTTTCCGGAGCCAGTACCAGGCAACCTCGGCAGGACACAGATCGTCTCGGGAACCATGTATTCCGGAAGTTCTTTTTTCGCCAGCGCCAGCAGTTCGTCCTCGATTTGATTCACGTCGGCATCTGCGGTCAAAGTCACGAACGCGGTAACGGCCTGTCCCAACTCGGGATCGTCCACACCGACGACACACACTTCGCAAACGCAGGGATGCTTCTGCAGAGCGGACTCGACCGCAGCGGGCGAAATATTGCTGCCACCTCGAACGATGATGTCCTTCTTGCGACCTTCCATCCAGATATAACCATCGTCGTCGATGCGTCCGACGTCACCGGTCCGAATCCAGCCATCGCGCATCACTCGTCGCGTGGCTGCTGTGTCGTTCCAGTATCCGTCCATCGCGAACGGACTGCGGACGGCGATCTCTCCGGACTCGCCCCATCGAACATCGACACCTTTATCGTTAACAATCGAAATCTGCACGCCGTAATACGGAAGTCCGATCGATCCAGCCTTCTTACGACCGTACGGTGGATTCACGGCGTACATGCCGGTTTCGGTCATGCCGCACTGTTCGGTCAGCTCGATGCCGGTCAGCTCTCGAAATCGCTCAAACACGTCAGCCGGAATATAATCGCCACCGCAAATGCACAATCTCACGCAGCCAAGATCTTCGCGGGTCAATTCGGGATGAAACAACACTTGTCGCAATGCTGCCGGAAGCAGCGCCAGAATTGTCGCTCCCGGCTTCTGCCTCAACGCCTGAAGATATTCCTGCGGATCAAAACGACCGAGCAGGACAATGGTCGCTCCCGCAGCGAGTGCAGGCAGAAGCTGCGTTCTCAAAGCCATCGGACGCGAAATCGGAGCGGCGATCAACGTCACATCGTCGGCGTTCAGCTTCAAGATGGCTCCAGCCTTGCTGACGCTGCAGGCAACACAATCACGGGTCAGCGTGACCCCCTTCGGTCGAGCCGTCGTTCCTGACGTATAAAACACCAGGCTAACGTCATCATCGCGAAGGTCATCAGCCAGCGACTCTGTTGGGCGAGTCGTCAACAAACGACGAAACGGTCGGTATCCAGCGTGCGTCCCGGCACCGGTGACAAGACGCAGCTCAACATCGGCAAGTGCTTCACATTCACTGATTTCCGCAACTCGACTGCCCTCGATGACTACGACTTTCGCACCACTGTGCCGGAGTGAGAAGTTGATGAGCGCCGAATGATAACGGACGTCGAGCGGAACGATGGTGAAACCCGCACGAAACGCGGCGAGATACAAAGCCACAAGCTCATGGCAATTGGGAAGCAACGTAACGATTCGATCCCCAGGCTCAATACCGGCTGCTGCCAGGTTTTGAGCGATCCGTAACGCCCGTCGATCGAGCTCTGCATACGACCACGTCTGGCCGTCGTGAACGACTGCGGGGCTCTCTGGATCGTGATCAGAAAGAGAAAGTATCAACGAAGCAGGCTCCGACCTGGGAAGATTTCTCGTGAGTCTCGTGAATCATGCCGCGCAGCAACTTTGCCATGCCCGCGCATCAGTAAACGATGTGCCATCGTCGTCAACACCGAAGTTCACCAGCCAGCAGAATTTCATATTCCGCCGGAACAGATCCGCAGTTCATCTACGAAGGCCGAGTGCCCTTGAACAGCTTTCGTTCGATACGCGGCAGGAAGGGTGTCCAGTGTGATTCGCCGTTGGGATCGGCCTCGATCGTGTGGACAAATTCGTAGACTTTCGCATCAAGATTGTCGAGCTGGTGCAGCACAACGGCTTCCGGTGTCATTGGCAATCGAGAGCTGCCATGGGCATAGCTTCCGTGATGGCTCAGAATCATGTGCTTGATGCGGAGTTCCAGTTCACGAGGGAACGGCTCTCCCAGCTCCTGCTCGACCTGCGCGAGTTTCTCCGTCACCATTTCCACCGCAATCGACATGTGGCCGAGCAGCTGGCCCTCGTCCGTGTAAACGAACGCGTTTTCAAAGTCCATTTCCCGGACTTTGCCCAGGTCATGCAGAAAGATTCCGGCCTGCACAAGGTCAAAGTCGACTGCCGGGTACAGATCTCGAATCCGCTGCGACACTTCGAGCATATTGCAGACGTGCTCGACCAGCCCGCCCGGATAAGCGTGGTGGGCCTTGACACCCGCGCCCGTGCGGAGCAGTTTCTGGACGATCGCTTCATCAGTCAGAAAACTTTCCATCAGCAAACGAATCGCCTCGTTATCGATTGAAAGTAGAATTTCCTTCATTCGATCAAACAGATTGTTGATGTCCTGAGGCGGTTGAAATTCAAAGTCCTCTGCGTTCAGTCCCGCCGACTCGATTCGGTCAACGCGAGTCAGAATTGCCTGCAGGCCTCCCTGAAAGACCTGAATCTTGCCTCGCACGTGGACGAAATCCCCGGCGTCGAATTCGGCACAGGTTTCTTCGGTCACGTTCCACATCAGACCGCTGACGGTGCCTGTCCGATCGCGAAGCTGCGTGAGCAGGTAGAGGTTCGCATTCCGGTTGGCTCGAAGCTGCTTGTCCGCCAGAAGGTAGACTTCTTCAATCGTGTCGCCGTCTTTCAATGCGTCGACAAATTGCCTCGCCATAAAGCTGTCTCGCGTTCTAAATCGACAGTCCGATTCCAGAAGGACTGGCTCAGTGAGGGAAGAACATCCGATCGGGATACCGTCGTCGACGGTTGTGCAACCACATCATGGCCTGATCAGGACGACGACCGGAAACCGTCGTGTGCTGACGGAGTCTGACGACTCAGGCTTCAACTGACGACCGACTCGCGACTGTTAATCGATTTCAGTTCGCATCCAGTGCGCCGATGATGTCCTGAATCGCCTGTCGACCGTCTGCAAAAAGCATCAGCGAGTTCTCGGCAGCAAACAGTGGATTAGGAATACCAGCAAATCCGGGACTGAGGCTTCGCTTCACGACGATGATCGTTCGTGATCTATCAACGTCGATGATCGGCATCCCGGCGATCGGACTGTCAGGATCGGTTCGTGCCAGGGGATTCACGACATCGTTGGCTCCCAGCACGATGGTAACGTCGACCTGCTCCATCGTGGGGTTGATGTCATCCATTTCCCGAAGCGCTTCGTAGGGCACATCGGCTTCGGCAAGCAGGACGTTCATGTGGCCAGGCATGCGACCAGCCACCGGATGAATCGCGAAATCAACTTCGATCTGCCTGGCAACCAGTTGCTTGCGAAGATCGCTGACCGCATGCTGCGCCTGAGCAACCGCCATCCCATATCCCGGAACGATGACAACCCTGTTGGCGACTTCCAGCAGCATGGCCACTTCTTCGGCGGATGTTGACTTGACGTTTGCGTAAACGTCGTCGGCATTCAATGTGCTTCCGCCACTGCCCATCTTTCCGAATAAAACGTTGAACAGCGAACGATTCATCGCCACACACATGATCCGAGTCAGCAACAACCCGGATGCTCCGACAAGCGAACCCGAAATAATCAATACCGTGTTGGAGAGAACAAACCCTGTCGCCGCCGCTGCGAGTCCTGAGTACGAATTCAGCAAGGCGATCACCACCGGCATGTCGGCCCCACCGATCGACACCACCAGCGTCACTCCCAGAACAAGAGCCAGACTGGAAATCAGCCAGTACGCCACGACGGTCCAGGTCGACCCATCGCCGTTGACCATCGCCACTGTCAGACCAAGGCAGGCCAGCACCAGCAGGCCATTGACGATCTGCTGCGCCGGGATGCGGATCTTGTCCAGTCGCCGAAACTCTTTGAGCTTCCCCCAGGCGATCAGGCTGCCAGAAAACGTCACGGCACCGATCATCCCTGACAATGCTGTCGCCACCAGCATGTCGCGACCGAAAGTTTCAGTCTGAGCGAGATTAGCTCCCGCGACGAGTGTCGACGCCGCACCGCCGAACCCGTTGAACAGAGCGACCAGCTGAGGCATCTCTGTCATTTGAACACGGATCGCGAAGATCGCTCCGATGACTGAGCCGACGACCAGTCCGCCGACGATCAGTCGGTAATCCAGCCCGGCTCCGAAAAGCGTTACCACCACAGCGACGAGCAGGCCACAGGCACCCAACAGGTTGCCGCGCACCGCCGATCGCGGTCGCGTCAGCCCTTTCAGGCCCAGGATGAAAAGAACGGCCGACAGAAGATAGGCCAGTTGAACCAGTCTGGGATCCACGTTTGTGTCCTTCAGGTATCGCTCGGTCGCGAGCGAGTTCTACTTCGTTTTACTCGGTTGACATCACTGCCCGTCAATGGCGCTGTAACGACGCCTTCCGCCTGGCATCAGTCTTTGCGACGGAACATACCGAGCATTCGATGAGTGACCATAAACCCGCCCACCACGTTGATCGTCGCCAGCGTCACTGCAATGCATCCCAGAACTTTGGGAATCATTCCATCGCCAGTCCCGGCTGCCAGAACGGCTCCGACAACGGCGATCCCGGAAATCGCATTCGAACCGGACATCAGCGGAGTGTGCAGCGTCGGCGGAATCTTCGTGATGACTTCCACCCCGATAAAGACAGCCAGAACAAATATCGTCAGGAGCAGCATGGCCGTGTCCGGTCCCGACAGCATTGTCGTGTCCAGACCGCCGGAAGCTTCAACCACTTTTGCGACCGTCGCGTCGGCCAGTAAAAAATGCATCTCAGTTCTCCGCCTGTGTTACGAATCCCACTACGAGCTGCTGGTGTCGCTGTCGCCAGGTGCGTCAGCCAGATTGTCCTGATCGACAGTCACGTCAGCCGAAGTCTTGCCAGCCGGGATCTCGGATTCGACGGGCTCACCTGCTGAGCTTGTCTCGATGGATGCTGCGACTTCCGGTGACTGCTCCAGTGGCGTCAGGCCAAGCGCGTCCCGTACCCGAGCGTTCACGACTTCACCACCTCGTGTCACCATTGTCTCGCGAACGATTTCGTCACCAGCAGCACCGTCCAGCGCTCCCTCTTTCAGTAAATGCAACAGGAAAGTCGTCAGGTTTTTTCCGTACATCTGACTCGAGTGGAACGGCACATTCGTTGGAATGTTGATCGTCCCGTCGATCGTGACACCGTGCTCAATGGTAATCTCGCCAGCTTTCGTCAGAACGCAGTTCCCACCACTTTCCGCCGCCATATCGATGATGATCGAGCCCGCCGGCATCGCTTTCACCATTTCGGCCGTGACCAGAACCGGAGCTTTCCTTCCAGGAATTGCGGCCGTCGTAATCACGACGTCACTTTCCGCGATCACTTTCATCATCGCCTCTCGCTGATGGCGATAAAATTCCTCGTCCATTTCCCTGGCGTAGCCACCGGACTGCTTGTCCTCGGTCTTCACGATGTCGATTTCGAGAAATTTCGCACCCAGGCTCAGCACTTCTTCTTTCACCGCAGGCCGCACATCGTACGACCAGACGACAGCACCCAGCCGTTTGGCGGTGGCGATGGCCTGCAGACCGGCAACTCCTGCACCCAGTACAAAGAATCGAGCAGGAGAGATCGTACCCGCCGCCGTCATCATCATCGGACACATTCTGGGAAGCCGCTCGGCGGCTACAAGCACGGCTTTGTAACCAGCAATCGAAGCCTGAGACGACAGCACATCCATGCTCTGCGCCCGAGTGATTCGCGGCAGCAGTTCCATCGCAAAGGACGTGACTCCGCGTCCGGCAATGTCCTGCATGACTTCCGCACCGATCAGAGGATCGCACATGCCGATCAGCGTCTGGCCATCGCGAAGTCGACCCCGATCTTCACCGCCGGCTTCAGAATTCGCTCCTGCCGTTCGCACCTGCAGGACAATGTCGGCTCGGGCAAAGACTTCATCGCGGTCGGCAACCAGTTCGACACCGGTTGAGGCGAACTGGCCGTCGGAATATCCCGCTTGAGTGCCGGCACCGCTCTGAACGATAACGCTCAGTCCGGCCTTCTTCAGAGCCGCGACGTTACCGGGAACAAGGGCCACTCGCCGCTCACCAGGAAAGTTCTCGGCCGGCACTCCCACCGTTCTGCCTGAAGGCGCTTCGCTAGAAAGAGCATCCTGCGACATTTGTCAGCTTTCCAATCCGTCGCTGTTCTGTCCGGGTACGTTGTTCCACCAACACTGGATCCGCTGCCCCACAGTACTGGCCACGATGGCGAATTTCCGTCGATCCCGACCTGTACCACGGACAAGCCAGGTTGCCCGACACATAGTCATTGCGGCGAAGAAACTCGGTCCCCACCAGGAAGTCCGTCTCAATCAAGAGCGGACGAGCACCAATCGTTGAAACGTTGAAAACAGACCAACGGAACCATCCAGTCCGCTTCAACTGCGGAGCAGTATGGCGGTTCACTCCACGGTCGCAAGTCTGCCGACTCAGCGAACGGAAACATCCAGTTACCTGTTACACCGTGCCATTCAGTGCTCGTTCGATGGCGTCAACGTCGTAAACGCAGCCTCCCCATGTCCCGCCACCGAACTTCTGCAGCAGGGCCCAGAGTCGCGTATCGTCCGGCAGATCGGGATCCGCTTTCAGCGTCACTTCCGCAGATCGTTCCATCAGAATCCTCGCGCCTTCTTCCGGTGAGAACTCGCGTGCTCCATCGCCGACAAAATTGATCGAACCTTTCAGCGAAATACGGTCAATCTCGATGCGAATGCGGTCGCCGTTCCAGATCCGACCGATGGGGCCGCCGGCCAGAGCTTCCGGTCCTACATGTCCAATGCAGGCTCCCGTCGACACACCCGAGAATCTTGCATCCGTGATGATCGCGACGTGCTTTCCGAAATCGAGAAACTTCAACGCCGACGTCAGTTGATACGTTTCTTCCATGCCAGCGCCCAACGGGCCGCGACAGATCAGAACAATGATATCCCCAGCGTGAATCTTCCCCTTTTTGATCGCGGCAATCGCGTCCCGTTCCGCCGTGAAGACGCGAGCGGTTCCGGTGTTGCGATAAACACCGTCCTCGTCAACGACCGACGGATCAATCGCCGTGCTCTTAATGACCGACCCTTCCGGAGCAATGTTTCCCACGGGAAAACAAACGGTGCTGGTCAGCCCGCGCGCCTTCGCCTTCGTCGGCGCCATGATGACATCATCCGGATTGACTCGGTCGCGTTTTGTCAGTTCTTCCCGAAGTTGAGTACGACGATCGGACGCTTCCCACCACTCCAGCACATCACCCAGCGACCGACCAGTGACGGTCAGCGCGTCGAGCTTCAACAACCCGAGCGCCCGCAGGTGCAGCATGACTTCCGGGACGCCGCCAGCCAGAAACATCTGCACGGTCGGATGCCCGACAGGCCCATTAGGAAGGACGTCGACCAGTCTCGGAACCTGCCCGTTGATCCGGCTCCAGTCATCCACGGTTGGCCGTTCGAGCCCCGCGGCAAAGGCGATCGCTGGAATGTGCAGCAGCAGATTCGTCGAGCCACCACAGGCTGCATGCACGACCATGGCATTGTGCAGTGCATTCGGACTCAGAATGTCGCGCATTGCCAGCTTCTGCTGACGCAATGCAACTACCGCGCGAGCTGACCTGACAGCAATGTCCAACCAGATCGGTTGCCCGGAAGGAGCCAGAGCACTGTGCGGCAGACTCATCCCCAACGCTTCTGCCACAACCTGTGCAGTCGCCGCCGTACCGAGAAACTGACAGCCTCCTCCAGCACTTCCGCACGCGCGACAACCCTGTTCCGCCGCGTAGTCCAGCGTGATCTCGTCATGAGCGAATCGTGCTCCGATAGACTGAACCTTGCCGGCATCTTCTGCCTGTCTCGCCGGAAGAGTCACACCGCCGGGGATAATGACACACGGCAGATCATGTTGACTGGCCAGCGCGAGCATCGTTGCCGGCAGCCCTTTGTCACAAGTGGCGACACCCAGTACACCGGTCCGCAACGGGAGCGACCGGATCAACCGCTTCATGACAATCGCCGCGTCGTTGCGGTACGCCAGACTGTCCATCATCGCCGTCGTTCCCTGCGAACGTCCGTCACACGGATCGCTGCAGTAAGCCGCGAACGGAAGACGCTGGTGCTGCACCAGCTCGGCAGCAGCCGCTCGCATCAACAGGCCGACTTCCCAGTGACCGGTGTGATATCCCAGCGCAATCGGCTTTCCGTCGTCACCGCGAATGCCACCCATCGTGCTGAGAATCAGCACCTGCTCCCACAGCAACTGCTGCGGATCCCACCCCATGCCCGCGCTCTGAGTCAGCCCGAACAGATCACCACTGGGAGCCTCACGCAGCATCTGCTCCGTCAGCGGAAGCGAACCTGCTGGTCCCTCCCCAACCGTTTCAACGGCAAGAATGCCTGCATCGTCCGACTCGACCAGTCTGAGAAAATCGCTGTCCATCGTTCACTCCGTCGCAGAACACGTGAATCAATTGCAATTCAAGAGGGGAAAGTGGAACGCAACGCTCGCAGACCGAACGCGGAGTGTCTGTTGTTATTCTCATGTCGGGCTGAAAGCGGAGCACTACGACTTATCGTCTTCGTCGCGAATTCGGTACTTCTCCAGCATCCATCCCCATGTCACGTACTGCAGAACGCCGATCACCATCACGCCCGCCAGAACGAGCAGCAGACCTGTAATATCCGGAATCACCAGAGCCGCGAGGCACAGCAATGCGAGCCCGCACAACAGAACTCCCGCCAGCGCACCGTAGGTGGCAGTATTTCGTCGCTGCTGTTCGTGCGGATCCCGCGACATGACTCACCTGGCTTAAGAAACAGTCAAGGCAAAAGTGAAAAGCCCGACTGGCATGCAGTCGGGCGGACATTCGAAACTGAACCGCCTGCGAGGCGAACTGGCTGGCGATTGTAGAACGGGCGACCTGGCGAGCAATCAGCCCGAACTGCGATTCTCACGCTGCCGAGACGTTAAGAACCGGCCACCGACCGGAAGTGTCGCTCAAGCTGTTCATGCCGGTATTCAAAGCCGTCTTCCAGATTCTCCCTGATACGCGAGGCCGTCATGATCATGCCGGCGACTCCACCTGGCGGTAGAAACCGAATTCGATCGATGACGATTGCACCGCCACCTTCCCGGGCTTCAAACACATGCTCATGAATCCACGACCGGAACGGGCCACTGACCTGCGCTTCAGTAAACGAGTGTGGGTCGTCGAACGCGGTCACCTCGTGAACGAGCTCGCGAACAAGCCCCATTGCCTGAACCTTGAACGTGATCCGCGAGCCCAGCGCGTAACGATCCGGCGATGACGTGAAGAACAGTCCCATCTCCGGAGGACTAACCTGTTTGATCCCCTCCGGGCGAATAACAAGATCAAAGACCTCTTCGATCGAACACGGCAACTCGAATCTGGCTTCGAAAAGTTCCATTCAGATCAGCTTTCCTGCGACAGCGAAGAAACCGGGAAGCAGTTAATCCCCGGTTTCTGAGCTTCCGGTATCTGGCGTCCTTTGGCATTGGAAACCGTCACGTTACTCACCGGGTGCCAGCTTGAAGATTGCGCCAATCGGAGTCGTGTAGTAAACCTCGCCGTTCTGGTCCTCACCAAACGACATGACCGGCAACTTCGTGGAGGGAATCGTTCGATTTTCAGTCGTCTTCTTTGTCGACCAGTCGTACTTCAGGGCGTAGACCACACCTGTTACATAGTCAGCATACACGTAATAGCCATCGAGACCGGGAATCGCTTTCCCACGATAGACATGCCCTCCGGTAATCGACTTTCCGTGCTGACCACCGATTGTTGGCTGCTTATCGGGCTCGTGAGGATACTGCCAGATCGGATCAATCGTCTGCGAACTGGCCTGCCCGCCACCTTCGTACGAGTGCAGACCTTCCCGGTTATTCCATCCGTAATTCCCACCCTTCACGATGATGTCAATCTCTTCCCACAGCTTCTGCCCGACATCACCCGCCCACAGTTGTCCGGTCTTTCTGTCGAACGACATCCGCCAGATGTTGCGAATGCCGTAGGCGAAAATTTCGCCTCGCGCATCAGCTTTGCTCACAAATGGGTTGTCCTTCGGAACGGCGTAGCCCTTGCCGTCATCCTGATGGTCGACATCAATCCGCAGAACACTTCCGAGCCACGTCTTCAGGTTCTGCCCGTTCAAATGAGGATCTCCGCCGTTACCTCCATCGCCCAGCGCGATATACAGCATGCCGTCCGGGCCGAAGACGATTGTGCCGCCGTTATGGTTCCAGTACGGCTGAGGAATACGAAGAATCTCCTGCTCAGACTTTGGTTCCGCCTTGTTGGGATCGTCCTTTGAAACCGTGAACCTGGAGATCACAGAAACCCGCGGAGCCGACTTCGTCGTGTAGTAGACAAAGAACTGTCCGTTTTTCCTGTACTCAGGATGAAACGCCATCCCGAGCAGACCTTCCTCGTTCTGCTTGTCGTTGTAGACGACCTGATCTTCGATATCGAGAAATCGGATCGACTCTTCAGCTTCCTCATCGTTCGCGACGATGTGAACGACGCCCAGCTGAGAAGCAATAAAGATGCGGTCGGAACCATCGTTTGCGTGAGTCACCACGATCGGTCGTCGAATCTGAACTTCGGGAAATACGCGACGAACCGAAACATTGATCTCGGATGTGTCGACATCCGCTGCGAGGATCGGACTGAAACCGGCAGCCAGCAGAACCGCTCCGGAAAAAACTGAAAGCATTCGCATGAAGCACCTCAAAAGAGCAAAGTCGGTGAATCTGGTTTACAGGGCATTCCGAGACATCAAACGCCAATTCGCAGCCCGAGCAAGATAGCGGAACTTCGACCTGGTTAAAAACCCGATGGTAACTCAGCGGCCTCAGAACCACTTTCGCTTATCCACGAGCGTCGAAGGCGGTTCACCTTTTGCAAACCGACGAACGTTCTCCAGCAGAGTTTCGAGATGCCGCTCTGCAATTCGTGGCGACGCGGCCGCAATGTGCGGAGTCAGAATCGCATTCTCAAGCTTCCATAAGCGATGCTCCGACGGAAGCGGCTCGGTCTCGAACACGTCCAGAGCAGCACCCGCGATCAACCCGTTTTCCAGAGCCGTGGTGAGATCCTCCAGGTCAACGATCACTCCTCGCCCGATATTGATCAGGAACGCGGAGTCCTTCATCAGCCCAAATTGCTCCGTTCGAAACAGCTTGTACGTCTCTGGAGTATGCGGTGCGGCGATCACCACGAAATCACTCTCGGCGAGAAGTTGCGGCAGTCGTTCGGGCAACCACACGTCAGCGACGATGTCCTCAACCCGCTGACAGTGAGGATCAACAGCTAATACCTTCATCCCGAATGCTGCCGCGCGTCGACAGATTTCCCGACCGATAAACCCGGCTCCGACCACACCAATCGTCGCGTCAGCCAGATGGATGTGTGCAGCGTCCACAGGCGACACGAATGCTGGTCCCGTCACAAACGTTGGTTGCGCCATTGTTTCATTGCCGATCGGCGCCCAGCGTCCTTCCATCTGTCGCCGCAGATACAGGTGCAGATTCCGTGCAAAGCACAGCACATATCCCATGACGTGATCGGCGATCACGTCTGAAAACAGACCTCGCATGTTGCTGAGCTGGCAAGAGTGCTCAATCAACGCAGGAAATAGATAATGCTCCAGACTCGCCGTCGGCGATTGCACCCACTGAAGTCGCCGCGCCGCCGCCAGTAGTTCTGGAGTCATCTTGCCGAAGAACGCATCCGCGTCGACGATCTCGCTCAACGCTTCATCAATTGAGTCAACATTGACGACACGCATCTCGCCCGCCGCATGCTGAATAAGTTTCAGCCGCGCATCTTCGACGGCCGGATAGATAAGCATTTTCATCAGCGTGAGTCATCCTTCCCGCAAACCCGGCACTTCAGTTTCCAACCCGGTTCAAGTGTCGAATCGGCACCCTGGCGGGTCAACTGACTTCGCAGCCCGTTGCTTTCCTCATTCACGCCGGCGCCCGGCCATAGAGTCTGATGACGCCGAGCCGAGACAAGTGAGTCATCGAGTCGACCGATCATTCAGTCTCGGCGGCCGAGATGAAATGAGTGTTTACCCACGCCTCCAGCATGACCTGGCCGTACTTGCGACAGCTTGCCGGATCAGTCGCTTTGCCGGTTGGAGCGAACGGAATCTCAATTGTTGCCGCCATGACCGCGCCTTTCCTGAACCCGAAATAGTGAGAGTTCATTGGCGACGGACTGGCCTGATCTCGAAGCCAGACAAGTGGTCCATGCGGAGCGTTCTTCGGTAGCCCTTTCCTGATCCAGCCTGCGAAGTCAGTGACGTTATCAAAGTTGTACCGGGGATGAGCCTTTGCTCCGACGAAGTACATTACCTGATGATCCGGCATCACCAGCGTGGGGCAATGAAAGTCCAGCGTGAATGGAAAGTTCTGTGCCTTGTCGAGGTCTTTGATCGCCTGTACTTCCGGGTAAATACTAATCTCTCCGTAGTCTCGATTGTGATCGTGCGGCTTGCGGTTCTTGCCCTGATCTCCTTCTTCAACTCCATCCTTGTCAACGAACGGAACCGCAAAAAGCACGTACTCCTTCCGGAATTCGCTGGCTGCGGAACTGTCTGACATTGCTTCCTGAAGAAACCCTTCAAGCACGTAACTGGCGATGGTTTCAGCGGCATGGTGACGACCGGTCACCAGAACGGGCTTTGTTGCTGATCCAGAATTTCCGATCTGCAACAGTTCCACGTCTCGACCGTGCCGACTCTTCGTCAGAACGCTTTTCCTGAGATGCACATTCGCAGCGTTCTTTGCAAGAAAGAAGTCGAGGTCCGCCTGCAAATAGGGAATCGTCACCGCAAATCGCACGCGTTGCTTCGCCTTTTCAAAGTCGTAATAGAACGAGCTGCCACTGACATTCCCCGTCCCCATCCACTGCCATGTCACTCCCAGGTCCAGACTGATCGCAGGTCCTTGAAATCCGATCGCCCCGTCTTTGAAGCCAACGACCTTTTCCGGAAAGACGAAAGTGACTCGTCCTGGTTTCTCTGCCACTGCTTCGAAGTTCCAGTAGAACCACGGACTGTCTCCTCTTAGATCAGGCGCGACATGCACGGTACTTCCGTCGTTCTGCATCTCGACCACATTCCCACCGGGAAACTCCGCACGAATCGCCACCGAGCCGTCGTCAGCCGCTTCGGCACGGCCAGTCGCCAACAGCAGGCACGTGATGAGCAGGACCACTTTGCTATTTCGAAATCGGCTTGCCATGAGCAATCTGCTTGCCATGAAGTTACTCCCCTTCAAATCGGTGATGAGACTCACAGAACTTCGCGTTCGCTATCCGTTAAACGTTGCTCGCAGAAGCCCAGCGGCGGCGGATTCGTGAGCGATGGCCGTTGAGTGGCCGGGAGCGTACGCGGCGACCACTTCGAAGTGCTCGTTGTTAAGAGCCATCCGCAGCAGGTCTTCAGCCGCCAGTGTCATGCGACCGGCTCGTTGCGTCAGCGGAAAGTGGACTGCATACGGCGGGCAGATAACAAAGCAGGCGGCGGGG
>JAQBWV010000002.1 GCA_027624335.1 Planctomycetota bacterium | reverse complement strand
TCGGGACTGCTGCCGTCGTTCGCCGAAGGGCTCGGCAAAGTTACGCTGGGCACGGAGATGGGCAGCAAGGCTCAATTCGGAGTCGACATGCTGCGTCACACCAGCCGCGTTCGCAACGTCTTGCATCATGCCGGCATCCTGCGAGAGGCACCCACGGATCGCGGCGAGGCGAAGCCGATCGTCATGGCCGGTGATCACGAAGAGGATTACATCATGTCTCCGGCCAGTGGCATTTTCGAACCGTTTGTCGAGCTCGAAGACCGCATTGAATCCGGACAGCAGATCGGTCAGGTCCACAGTCTGGAGCATCCCGATCGGCCGACGGAGCCGGTTCTCGCACAGTCCAGCGGCATGCTTTTCGTACGGCGATCCGTTCCGCTGTGTCGACAGGGCGAGTGTCTGGCCGTGCTGACTCGCGAAGTGGAAGCGTGATGGCCCACTGCAGAACGCGGCAGGGCAGGTCGCCGTTGGGTGACTCAGCCAGCATGGCTGAGTCGCGAAGCGACAGGATGACCGCACCCTCAGTCGGCAATGGATGCCGAAACAACGACCGAATCTCACGGCATCCTTTCCGGGCGATTTATTATGAAACTTCTTGATGGACGGCGATGATCAATTGCACATATTGTGGTCAACTGGTCGCTGAGGATGAATCATCCTGTGCCTTCGGCACCCACCCATTCTGGGTGGACCACCCCTCATCACATCAACGAGGCGTCGCAAACCGTTGCCGGTTGGTGGCGGTGCCATTAGCCTCGCGGTCTCACGGAACCAATCAGTCGTTCTGGCGGCGAATTCGGAGATAGCTCGATGAGTAGCGAATTGCATTTTCGGCGATCGATGGCTGCCATCGTGCTGCTGGCAGCGTTCTCTTTCACCAACGAATCCAGTTGCGAAGACTGGCCACAGTTTCGAGGTCCCAACGCCAGTGGCATCGCCAGTGAGAGCACGAAACCGCCGCTCCACTTTTCAGCCGAAGAGAACGTGAAGTGGTCCGTCGAACTTGGCAAAGGCGTCGCCTGCCCGGTCATTGCTGACGGACGCCTTTTCGCCACCACGATGACGAAAGACGACCGCTTCGCCGTGATCGGTTTCGACCAAACCTCCGGCACAGAATTGTGGCGCACGCGTTTCGACACCGGCAAGCTGCCGGAAATCACGCCTCCCAACGAGCACGCCTCATCCACGCCAGCGGCCGACGGCAATCGCGTCTTTGTTCACTTCAGCACGATCGGACTGATCGCTCTCGACGCGAAGACCGGCGATTTGCTGTGGAAGCATCCTCTGCCGATGCCGTTTTATCTGATGGGCTGGGGAGCCGCGAATTCTCCCATCCTGTACGGCGACACCGTCGTCTTCAATCTGGACGACGATCTGGGTTCGTACCTGATCGCGCTGGATCAGGAAACCGGCGACGTTCGCTGGCGGAAGGAGCGGCCGGAAATGCTCGGCGGGTACGCGGTGCCCGTTCTCTGCACGGCCAATGGTCGCACGGATATCGTCGTGGCGGGGTCCGGAAAGTTGATCGGATATGACCCGTTGACCGGCAGCAACCGCTGGACGTGCAATTCGCTGCTGCGAACGATCATGTCGACGCCGGTGGTGGACGGCGACCGGATTTATCTCACGTCACAAAGTTACGGAGATACCGACCGCGTGCTGAAGTTCGCGCTGCTGCAGTGGCGCGATACGAACCAGGACGGCAAGCTGGAAAAGAAAGAACTCGAAACCGCGTTCCACAAGAAGTTCGACAAGGGCGACGCGAACGGCGACGGCTTCCTGATCGATGACGAAATCGACGCGGCGTTTCAGTCACCCACCAACATGGTCGGCGGCGGCAACATCAGTCAGGCGATTCTGGGCGGCGGGTCCGGAGACGTTACAAAGTCGCACATGCTCTGGAACCTCGACCACAAAACGCCTTCGAACATCGCCTCGCCGCTGGCCTTCGACGGTCGATTACTGATGGTGAAAAAAGGCGGCATTTCCGCGGCGTTCTCGCTGAAGGACGGAGAAACAGTCTGGACGAAAGAACGGGTCGGAAATTACGGCAACTACTACGCGTCGCCGATTGCGGCGGGAGAATACATCTACGTTCCGGGAGAAAACGGCAACATTGTCGTTCTGAAGGCTGGCCCGGAAATCGATGTCATCTCGAAAAACGACATCGGAGACAGCCTGATCGCCACGCCGGCGATCGCCAACAACCGACTCTACGTGCGGACTCTGCACCACCTGTACTGCTTCTCTGAAGAGGCAAAATAGAACCATGACCAACTCAATTGTTCATCGAATGTTTTGTCAGATTCTGGTCTTGATCACCGTGCTGGCTGTCGGCACGGTTGATGCCGCCGAGTTAATACAGATTATCCACGGCCCGGAAGCCGGATCGATCGAAAAGCTCGCCGCCAGCGAACTCGCCGACATCGTGAACCGCGTGTTTGACGATGTCGAAGTGCGCAGCGGCGGCGGCGCTCCGGAGCGTCAACCGGAAGCCGGGACAATCATCTTTGTCGGGAATCCCGATACGAACCTCGGCATCGCTCGCAATAAGTTCGACTGGCCGAAAGTGTCCGATCAGGGAATCGCCATCGTTTCGAACGGCAAGCAGAAACTTCACGCCGTCGGAGGCGGAAGTCCCGCCGCGACGCTGTGGGCCGTCTACGAACTCGGACATCGCCTGGGAATCCGGTACCTGCTGCGGGGCGACATCGATCCGCTCAGCAAACGGGCGTTTGATCTGTCAGGCATCGAAACCACGATCGAGCCGCAGGTTCGTCAGCGCGGCTGGGAAACACTCGGAGCAGGCGCGCACTCTTTCGAGTCATGGGGGCTCGCCGATCATCAGCGAGTGATCA
Organism: Planctomycetota bacterium; assembly: GCA_027624335.1. Classification (GTDB taxonomy): domain Bacteria; phylum Planctomycetota; class Planctomycetia; order Planctomycetales; family Planctomycetaceae; genus JABMPE01. The sequence goes on along the minus strand of JAQBWV010000002.1, from coordinate 86,038 downwards.
GGCAGCTCGCCAAAATGAAATTCAACCATTTGATCCTGAAGATCGAGCCGTGGCACCCGTTTCTCAATTTCGAATTCGAAGGGGTCATGAAAACAACCGGGACGTTCTGGCACGGCAGGACTTACCCACTGACTGGCGACGTCGTCGGGAGAAAGGCGTTCGGTGGAGCGAATGTATTTTCTCATCCATCGTCTGCAGACGCTCCGTCACTCGTTAATCAGAAAGCTGCACAGCAGCGTTTCCTGACGTCCCTGATTGATTCGGCTAAGAGCCTCGGCATGACCGTGTCCGTCCAGACTCGACGATCGAGATTTGCTCCGGAGTTCGCCAAAGTCCTGAAGGGTTCTTCCAGCAAGCCCGGTCAACTCCTCAGCGTTTCTCCGGCCAACCTGAAGAAGCCGGAACGTGAAGCACAGCTGCTGTTCGCAGCCGAAATGAATTCCTGCTTCAAGACCTACCCCGGTGTCGATCAAGTGTCCTGGCTGAAGGCACGCTCGACGACCCGACGATTTGGAGTCGTCGCCGCAGTAAAGCGCGAGGCAGCGGAAAACACGATCCCGAATCTGGAGCGGGACCGAACCGTCGGAGAAAAACAAACTGAGATCCCAGCTCCTGCCGAAGACTCGCGACTCTCACTGGCGATTCACTCACCGACCCTGGACATGCTTCCGCAGACGCATTCACAGGAGGTGCAGCGAACTTTGCAGGACGCGGTTAAAGCTGGCTGGACCTCAGTTTCCATCGGACCATCGACAGTCAACGAGTTCAGTCAGGACGTCCACCATGTCTCGCGGGCGATGTGGGACGTCAGCTTGAGCCCCGCTGAATCGCACAAAGATCTCTGGGCCACGACGACCGGTAACGCATCGGCGTCCGATCGTTTGTGGATCGGGCGTCAGCAGCTGGAAAAGGCGTCCACACTGATTCTTGAGAACGATCCGGATCTGGTTGAGCTCGGTCCCGGCATGCTGATGGAACGTCACTATATCGCCGAGCCGATTCCTGAATGGTGGCAGGAAGCAACGGACGCTTACACGCAGTACATGATCGAACTGTACCGAGCTCAGGGAGCTGTCGACGGCGGTGCAAAACCCGTCCTGTTTTACTACGCGAAGCGCAGCGAATTTGTGCTGGAATATCTGGGAGCGGTCAAAGCTGTTCGAGAAGCCGCGCTGGCAAAGAAAGCCGGCGACAACGAGATGGCCATCGAGCATCTCGAACTGGCCCTGGAATCAACCTACAACTGCATCAACACACTGGCCGACGTTGCACGCAACCAGGGCGACCGAGGCCTGATCGCTGTTCTGAATGCTGACGCGTATCGCCCGCTGGTGGCCGAACTGGAGCGACTGTCGGAAGAAGAGTGAACGGCACACGGGTCGAGTGGTTGCTTGCAACCACGATCTACCATTGTTGGTTGCAGGCTGCCACCTGAATTCTTTGCAGGTGCGATCTGCTGAGGCTGGTTGCTCTTCGTTTTTTTTGTTCAGGACATCTGCCGTCTTGTGTAAGGTGCGGAGTTGCTCACGCGTCGAGGAAAAGACCAGGCGGAAGGTCTGACTGAAGCCCGAGGCTCCGTCGCGGATGACCAGTTCCGAGCATGCTTCGGGCCTCGATGCTTCGGATTTAACAGCACCTCGTCCGACGACGGCTCGCTCTCGTAAATGTCATCGACAACCGCGAATACTTTCTTTGTGCAATCGACAGTGCCTCCCATCAGATAAGAGCAGGCCCTGCTTATCATCGGCGAGACGAATGTTGCATTCGATACTGTCCGTCCACAGATAAACGTACCGTATTACCGCCAGTGATCGCTTCGACCAGTCGGCGTATTCGACTTCCTTGAAGGACACCAGCCGAGTGATTGTGGAAGCAGACAACTCATTCCATGCTGATCTACAGAATCACTGAATCGGACCTGCGGAACAGGCTTGACCGGAAGGCACGATCGATTCATTTCCAACTCTCACGGGAGCACAACGATGACTGGCCGTGCATAGTATGCATTTCCCTGGGTGTCGTCCGTTGCTTAATCGCACAGTTCGTGCATCGTAGGCATGGGAAGTTAATCTCCGAATCAATAGCTCGAATACGACTTTGCTTCGACGATTCGCGAGCCAGGGTGGCTGTTACTTTACCGCTTGATTGCTGACCACCGGTCGTTGGTCAAGAAGACCCGTCGCTTGAGGTCGAGAAATTTGACGCCAAAGTTTTGACGACATTCGCTGAATCCGTCGCAGGTGAATTCGTTTGCCTTATCGCGATGTCGAGGTCATTTTCAGAAGTAGCGGTTGCCTCACCGAGTCACGCAGAGTTGGGGGCAATCAACTCGCGCGAATTCGACGACACTGGCGTACTCTCGCCAGTGTCGTCGAGCGGCTGCCTGGTCGGACAGCCGCTCGAAGATTCGAAGCCGCTGCCACGATCGTTCGACGCTGTCCGCGAAACGCTGTCCGCCTGTGACCTGATGAAAGCAGCCGGACGGTCTGCCGAAAAAGCGTCGCAGAAACCGGCGAAGTACGATGCCGATTCAGGAAGTATGGACACGCAACACCACGTTGAGCAGCGAGGCATAGAATCGTTCGAACCCTCGACTGTGCCGCAGGATGCGACACAGTGCGAGGGTGAACGAAAGAGCGGGAAAAGCCGCTCAGCGGGAGTGGATGGGAATCGAACCCACCAGACCCCTTTTCAGGGGTCTCGCCGGGTTTGAAGCCCGGGGCAGTCACCAGATCTACAAACACTCCCGAATCGAACGACCGAGGGCCAGATTTGAACCACCGCAGGCCTGAGATTTCGCGGGTGAAACGCTGTTGAGAATGACGAATTGTTCTGGTCCACAACAATTCGCTGTCAACGTTCCTCAGTAGATTCACCCTTTTATCGAACTGTCAGGCGATCCACCAGTTGATGTAGTGATTCAACCAGTCCTGAACCTGAGGGATTGCACAAAGCAGACGAAGGGGCGCGTAGACCACTCGGACGAGCGGGCTTCCGCCCATGTTTTCTGCTTCGTACCAGTACCAGAACATCGGACCGATCGAAAACACGTAAAGAATGAGACCAATGGTCGCTCGCACCGAACGCGACCATCTGCGACGAATGTTTGGAGAGTTGTCGATTGCGGGGGACAACTCGGTTTCTGATGCCGGTACGGTTTCTCGAACCAGCACGTTTACATCGGCAGGAGCAGGCAATGGGCTCTGGTCAGTCATCGCTTCACCCTAACCAGCGTGAGCGGCGGCAGTCAATTGGCGGGTTGCCCGAAGTCGAGAAATCGGGAAAGCCCCTGCACAATCTGCTGCCGAAGCTAGCCCTGATGGTCGACATGAACAACTTCGTCAGCAAAGAAATCAGAATTTGCGAGTGCTTTCCTTTTCGGAAGCAGGAAAATCTGACGGGACCTTCTGTGTGACTTTCCCGGTTGCTGCCCACTCCGTCCCACGCTGCAGGCTGACGATAAATCCGACGCACTCCTGCGAGTAGTCGGCGTGGCCCATGGGCGTGTGAAAGATTCGCCCCCTCCCGTAGGAGAGTGCGACGAGCATCGGTTCGTGACGACCGCTGCCTCCAGCTGCGGGGTCGGCATATGCCGTTGCAAGTATCTGCATGTTGACGGCCGGCCCGCGGAGCTTGTCGTACAATTCATCTTTCGAGTGCAGCCACTCAGCTGGCATGCCCTGCGTAATCGGGTGCGAGTCGTCGCGTGTCCGAATTGTAAATGGGTGCTGAGGTCCGTGGTGTCCGCCGCCACCGGGCGATTCGTCGCGGATCAGTTTTCCATCGTCATTGAAGTAGACGTAGGGGCCGCTCTTTTCGTTCCGACCGCCCCAGCCACCGATGCCGATCATCTCGTTGTACGCTGGCCAGTCGCCAAACGAATTGTTTGCGGCATGAATCACGACGAAGCCCCCTCCGTTCTTCATGTAGGATTCGAAAGCGGTCTGTGTCTCTGTGGGCCAGGGAGCCGCTCCGTGTCCGAAGTTAGAGATGACAACGTCGTACTTTGAGAATTCCGGTTTGAAATTGGGGTCAGTCTGTGCCTGTTTTGTCGGTGTCGAATCGAAGCCTTCGAGAGGGTACTCCTTTAGCAGCCCCTCACCGTTCGTTGTGAACGCCGTCCGTGCGATGTCGACAGTGAACAGCTTTGTCTCTTCGAGATACTTCTTCATCATGAACGTGGTTTTTGGCCACGCTCCATGATTATTCTGGCCGTCGATTATCAGAGCCTTGATGGAATCTGCGGCAAATGTCGCGGTCTGAGAAACGACGATCACACTTAAAACGAGGCTGAAGATTCGAAGCTTCATGTGGTGTCTCCTGTTGAGGCTGCTTCCGAACAACCCGATCGGAAAGTCTGTCAGCCGGAAAGTATAGCGCGGCGGTTCGGGCGGAGTCACCCATCCGGTGCATTGAAGGATGTCTCTGAGTTCGTATCCTCATACCTGTGGTCAGTCATCCGGAGTGTGGAATCATGCAACACCTGTCTGAGCGGAGCGGATTCGTAACTGCGAGACGGCTCGCGCTGAGTGTGCTGATCCTCGCCGTAAACGGTGCCACCGTGTTAACAACCTTGGCTGAAGAGTCGGCATTCGTGGCCGATGACGCCGGGTTTCAGGAAATCATTCAGCCGTTCTTCAGGCAGCACTGCGTACGGTGTCATGGTGTAAAGGAAGCGGAAGGCGAATTTCGTGTCGACACCCAATTGAGTAGCGACTTTCAGGATGTCGTCATCAAGGCACGCTGGGGCGAAGTCATCAACGTCCTCAACAGCCACGAAATGCCGCCCGAAGATGAGCCTCAGCCGGCGGTCGACACCGTCGCGAAAGTTGTCGACTGGATCACTCAGCAGGTGGCACGCGTCGAGCTGTACCGGCGCGACTCGGCGATCGTGCTGAGACGAATGAATCGAGCGGAGTATCGCAACACAATTCGTGACCTCGTGGGTGTCGATTTTGATCCGGCACGTTTTCCGCAGGATCCGCCGACGGGCGGGTTCGACAACAACGGTGGAGCGTTGACACTGTCTCCGTTGCACCTGGAGCTGTACTACCAGTCCGCTCGGGACATTTTCGATCTGGCACTGGTTGAAGGACCTCAACCTTCGATGCTGAAGTGGAGATTCGAGCCTGAGTCCGGAGATTCCGACTCGAACCGAGTCACTTACGACGGACAGCGTTTGATCGTGAATGGCGGGAAGAATCGAGCTGAGAACGGCTTTCGAGTCATGCACCACAACAGCTGGGACCGAAATCTCAACGCTCGGGATTTTGCGTTGCCGTACGATGGCGAATACTTCATCCGAATCCGAGCGGGAGGAAAGGTTCCTTCCCGAACCGACGTTGTCGAAGCCGCTCGTGGTTTTCTGAATCATCGTCGCGACGAACAGATGGCAAAGAATCCCGCTGGTAAGAAATGGCTCGACGAGCAGTTTGAAGAGAACCTCAATCATTTCCGCACGGACCGCATGTACGACTACGGGCCACCGCGACTGAAACTGATCGTCAATCTCGCAGGACAGCCGATCGTTGTGGGGGAGATCGACGTCGACGCGTCGGTCGAGAACCCGAAGCTGTACGAGATGCGAACGCGAATGACGACGTGGAAGGCGGGCATCACCGTCGACTATGCCTACAGCGTGCCGAAGGAGCTCGAAAACTTCTGGATGCAGGGGCACGATAATTTCGCTCGACCAGAGTTGTGGGTCGACTGGTTCGAGCTCGAAGGTCCGATTTACGAATCATGGCCACCAGAGAGCCACCGCAAACTTCTGTTCGACTCGCCTCTGTCGGGCAGCGACGAACGTGGATACGCGCGAGCCGTGCTGGCCCGCTTCATGAAGCGGGCCTACCGGCGACCGGTCAGTGATGACGAAGTTGACGGAAAGCTGGATTTGTTTGACCTCGTGCGAAGCGATGTTTCGTCGTTCGAGGAAGCGATCAAGACTCCGTTGAGCGCCGTGCTGGTGTCCCCACATTTCCTGTACCTGGCTGAGCCGGGAGGTCAGAACCAGTCTGTCGCTTCGAACAGCGAACCCTACCCTGGTCGAGCGCTACTCGATGCCTACGAGCGGGTTCAGAGTCTCGGTCATCCGGTGCTGGCTCAGGTTCGCAGTTCGTCGGCAACGGATGCGAATTCCGCGCAAACGGCCGCGAAAGTGTTTCGGCAGTTCGTTGATACGCGAGGCCGAAAGATCAGAGGACGGGTTGCCGGCATGGACGGATTGAAGGTCAAACTGGAACGCACGAACGGCAGTACGTTCCTCGTTCCACTGGTCGATTTTTCCGCTCGCGACCGCGAAATGATCCGTGCGATCGTCCGAAGTCTCGAACCGCCCGCAGTAACGAAGGAAGGTCCGAAATCGACGCCTGCTCCTGCTGCCAGCACGCCTTCCCGTTCGACCCCGACAGCGAACACGCCATCTGGCAGCGTGCCGGCTCGAACCGAAACGACCGCTCCGCTACGAGGCTCGGAAAATACAACCGAGGATTCGATACGGACGGGACGGCGTCTTGGTGCATTCGAACTGGCGAGTCGATTGTCGTACTTTCTCTGGAGCACAATGCCCGATGACGAACTGTTCGACCTCGCTGAATCCGGGCGCTTGACCGAGCCGACGATCATTGCTCAGCAGGTTGATCGAATGATCCGTGATTCTCGATCGGAAGCGTTTGTCAACAACTTCGCTGGACAGTGGTTAAGTCTGCGCGAAGTCGGTGCCAATCCGCCGGCTGGCGATCTTTACCCGAGATACGATCGTCATCTGGAAGTGTCAATCATCGAAGAGTCCAAGGCGTTCTTCGGAGAGATCCTGCGCAGCGATCTGGACCTCATGAACTTTGTGCGATCCGATTTTGTGGTGATCAACGAGCGACTGGGTCGCTTTTATGGCATTCCAGGAGTTCGTGGCGACCACTTCCGACGAGTTGAAGTTCCAACCGGTGTTCATCGCGGAGGGATTGTGACACAGGCTTCCGTGCTGTCGGTAACTTCCAACGGTACACGAACCTCGCCGGTGAAACGTGGCACCTGGGTGATGAAGAATCTGCTCGGCATCGACCCTGGACTGCCGGTTGCCAATGCGGGAGACATCGCTCCCAAAGTGCCGGGGATCGACAAAGCGACGGTACGAAAACGGCTCGAAATTCACCGATCGCTGCCACAGTGCGCTCGCTGTCACAACAAGATCGATCCGCTGGGATTCTCGCTGGAGAATTTCAATGCCGCTGGCGAATGGCGCGATCAGGAAGGCTTCGGCTACAAGGGACGCATCGGCAGGAATGATCCGGTAATCGACGCATCCGCGAAGATGCTCGATGGGACTGAATTCGTCGGCGTCGACGGTCTGCAGCGCGTACTGGAGCAGAAACAGGAACTCTTCCTGAACTGCCTCGCCGGAAAACTCTACACGTACGCACTGGGTCGCGAACTCGGCGTGGCCGACACATTGCATGTCAAAGCTGCAGTTGATCATGTACGGAAGAACGATCAAACACTTCGCACTCTGATCAGCTTCATCGCGACATCCGAGCCGTTCCGATCCAAGTAGTCGTCAATCAGCTGAGTGTCAGGCGAGAACTGCTGGAACAGCTTTCTGTCGTCGGCGATTGTGGTAGACTGCTCATCCGCTGCTGATGAACTCCTGCCCCTGATCCCGCCCTGGTCGCAACACCCGATAACGCCGCATGGCTTCTTGTGTTTTTCTGGCACTCGAGTTCTAATCGTCTGCTTGAATATCAGGTAACCAGAGAAGCGTTACTCGAAGCACACACGCCGCGACCGCCCATCGAAATAACAGGACAACACGATGAGATTTGTGACTCTCTTGATCGTTTTTCTGGCTGGCACATTCCGAGTTGAGAGCGCAGAGCCTGATCGCAAAGGGTTGGATTTCTTCGAAGCGAAGATTCGACCCATGCTCGTAACACATTGTTACGAGTGCCATTCGATGGGGGCGGCGGCAAAGAAGAATCTGAAGGGAGCCTTGCTGCTGGATTCTCGAGACGGCTGTCGCAAGGGAGGCGAAAGCGGTCCTGCGGTCGTGCCTGGCAAACCGGGCGAGAGTCTGCTGATCAGCGCACTCAAACACGATTCTTTCAAGATGCCACCCAAGGGCAAGTTGCCTGATGAGTTGATAGCGCATTTCGTCAAGTGGATCGAAATGGGAGCACCCGATCCACGTGATGGAATTGCTGTTGTGGCGGCGTCGGAGATAGACCTCGAAGCCGGTCGCAAACACTGGGCCTTTCAGCCGCTGGCCCTACCGCCACCACCTGAAGTTACAGATGCGAACTGGGGTCGTACGTCTGTCGATCGGTTCATCCGAGCCAGACTGGAAGCGGCAGGAGTGACACCCAACCACACCGCAGACTCGCGAACGTTGATTCGTCGGGCGTATTTCGATTTGATCGGATTGCCACCAGAGCCTGAAGCGGTCGCGAAATTCGTGGCGGAGTTTGAGCACGATCCGACTGCCGCGTACGGGCTGTTGATTGACGAGTTGCTCGCCAGCGAACACTACGGCGAACGCTGGGCACGACACTGGCTCGACATTACTCGTTTTGCGGAAAGCAATGGGTACGCCTTTGATGGCGACCGACCGAACGCCTGGCACTATCGCGACTTCGTTATCCAGGCGTTGAATTCGGACATGCCCTACGACGAATTCGTGCGATTGCAGATTGCGGGTGACCTGCTGACCAACATCAATGTGCAGACGACAGAAGAAGCGAAGGAAGCGGTCAACACGACGGCTGCAACCGGTTTTCTCGTCGCAGGACCGTATACGACACAGCAGACCCAGAAGGAACGGGAACGCAGTCGCTATGAACAGCTCGACGATATCGTGAGCACGCTGGGCACGTCGCTGCTTGGGCTCACGGTTGGTTGCAGTCGTTGCCACAGTCACAAGTTCGATCCGCTGCCGCAGTTTGATTACTACCGGTTGACATCATGTTTCGCCGACGTTGGTTTCTCGGACACGGGCATCAACATGCGGCCGGAAGCGTTTCGCAAGGCGAAGGGCGAATACGATGCGGCATTGGCTCCGCTCGTCGGTGCTCGTACGAAATATGAGAAAGAACAACTGCCCGGTCGACTCGAAAACTGGCTGGCGACGCTCGAGGAAACGGCGGCGGCCGAAGTGCGGGTGGCGGAAACGGCATCTCTGAAGCTGGACCCCTGGCACCACGCCGGGCCGTTTCCAGCAGCGAGTTTTGAAACTGCATTCGAGCAGGCGTTTGAACCGGAGAAGACAGTCAGCCTGGCGGCGACCTATCTCGAGGGAAAGGTAAAGTGGACGGCGCAACCTGACTGGAAGGACGGCGAGATTCACAACACGCTGGCCGGTGACAGCTCAGCCAACTACCTCTTCCGAGTCATCGAGTCGCCGCAGGAGCAAACGGTTTCATTATCTCTCGGCAGAGACGATGCCATCAAAGTCTGGGTCAACGGCGAACAGGTGCTGTCGAAGCTCGTCTCCGGGGGCGTTGCTGCAGGGCAGGACGTCGTTCAGGTCTCTCTAAGAAAGGGCCGCAACGAACTCCTGATGAAGATCGTCAACGGTGGAGGCCCGTCGGGCTTCTACTTCAGCGTCACTTCGATGACGACGGCTTCAGTGCCCGGCATCGGCAACTGGTGGCATGTCGGGCCGTTTGCCGCGAGCGACTTTAATGTCGCGTTCGATAAGGTCTTCCCACCGGAACTTGACACAGACCCAGGTCGCTCGTTCGAAGAGGGAAAACTCAAATGGACAGAGCAACCGGCGTGGAAAGATGGTGAGGCTCACAACGACAAACTGACAGGACCCAACAGCGCCAACTATCTGTTCCGGGTGATCGAGGTCGGCAAGCCTCAAGTATTGTCGCTGTCGCTGGGAAGTGATGACGGAATCAAGTTGTGGGTCAATGGTCGATCGGTGCTGGCGAAGAAAGTTGGCCGCAACGTTGCCGCAGCTGGTCAGGAAACTGTCGCGATCCAGCTTGCCGCCGGGCGTAACGAATTGCTGATGAAGATCGCCAACGCTGGCGGAGCGACCGGCTTCTTCTTCGCGGCCAGCGTGGCTCAAGCACCAACGGATATCGCGGCGATTCTCGCAATCGAGGCCGAAAAACGGGATGACGCGCAGAAGGCAAAACTGAAAGACTGGCACAAGGGCTTCGATCTCGATTGGCTGAACCTCAATCAGATCGTGTCGAGACACGAGACCAGCAATCCACAGCCAGAACTGACCAGCGTGTTCGCTGCACGCGTGAACGGATCGACGTATCAGTTCGGAGCAGACACCTACAAGGTCTACCAGTTGCGTCGAGGCAACGTCGATAATAAGGAAGACGAGGCAAGTCCAGGGTTTCTGCGAGTGCTCATGCGGACGGATCAGGAAGAGAAGCAGTGGCTGACCGATCCTGCAGCCGCTGACAAGCCGCGACCTGGCCGGCTCGGCCTGGCTGACTGGCTGACGGATGTCGAACGGGGCGGAGGGCACCTGCTGGCACGAGTCATCGTCAACCGGCTCTGGTATCAGCATTTCGGTCGAGGCATTGTGGCAACGCCCAGCGACTTTGGCACTCGCGGTGAACGACCGTCGCATCCTGAATTACTGGACTGGCTGGCCTCAGAGCTGATCCGACATCAATGGAAATTGAAGCCGATTCACAAACTGATCATGAGCAGTGCCGTTTACATGGAGTCCGGTGACGTTTCCAGAAGCGGGAGCAAACTCGATCCAGAGAATCTGCTGTTCTGGAGACGCAATTCACGTCGGCTGGAAGCAGAGATCATTCGGGATTCGCTGCTGGCGGTGAGTGGGACGCTGGACGGCACCAAATTCGGCAAAGGGACGCTGGACGAGAACAGCACTCGTCGAAGCATCTATTTCACGGTGAAACGAAGTCGGCTGATTCCACTGCTGAAACTGTTTGACGCCCCGGACACTATGCAGGGCATCGCCACTCGCGAAGAAAGCACGGTCGCGCCGCAGGCTCTGGCACTTCTGAATTCGCCGATCATTCGATCCCTGGCAACAAAGTTCGCTGCTCGAGTCACACCCAACGCCGAGACATCAGTCGAACAGGCCATTGATCGCGCGTACCAGGTTGCTGTCTCCCGTCCGGCCACAGAAGCCGAACGCCTGGGAATGGCCGATTTCATTCGACGCCAGAAGGAATCGCGAGGGACCGATGCCAACGCGGAAGCTCTGGCCGTTAGCGACTTCTGCCATTTGATCCTGTGCATGAACGAGTTTGTCTACATCGACTGAAGTATCAACGTGCCCCTTGCACTGATGACAGACGAGTCAACGTGCTCGTGATAAACAAAGACACCGACAACCCAACAGAAAAGTGCATTCCATGCAGCACCATTTGATCACGAATCCCACAACGCGACGTGACTTTCTACAGCGTGCCGGTCTTGGCTGCGGTTCGCTCGCACTGACGAGTCTGCTTCACCAGGAGGGTGTCGTGGCGGCATCGCCATCGTCGAACAATCCGCTGGCGGAACGCCCGTCGCCGTTTGCTCCGAAAGCAAAAGCGGTCATCTGGCTCTTTCAAACCGGAAGTCCATCGCAGGTCGACACGTTCGATTACAAGCCTGAACTTCAGAAACGGAATGGGACACAACTCGCAGGTGCTGACCCGAAGACCGGCTTCTTCACGACAAGTGGCAAGTGCCTGAAGTCACCCTTCAAATGGGCGCAGCACGGTGAATCCGGTGCGTGGACATCTGAGATCTTTCCAAACATCTCAAAGCATGTGGATGACATCGCGTTCGTGTATTCGTGCTATTCGCAATCGAACAATCACACGCCCGCGATGCTGGAACTGAATTCCGGCATGATTCGTCAGGGTTTCCCAAGCATGGGCTCATGGTTGACGTACGGCCTTGGTAGCGAAAATTCCAATCTCCCGGCTTACGTTGTCATGCATGGAACGAAGCCTCGAGGCGCGGACCCCATCTGGTCATCAGGTTTTCTGCCTTCTGTTTACCAGGCGACGGCGCTTGATCCCCGAGGCGCGAAGCCGATCGATAATTTAGCCCGCCCTGCGGAACTGACCGGTGATCAACAGCGATCGCTGCTTGACGTTCTCAACGCTGCCAATGCGAAACACGCGCAGCAGCGACCGTTCGACCGCGATCTGAATGCTCGTCTTGAATCCTTCGAACTTGCCTATCGAATGCAGACATCCGCTCCGGAAGCGTTCGATCTCGCTCAGGAGCCCGACCACATTCAAGAGATGTACGGTTTGAATCGAAACGAGTCGAAGGACTACGGCCGACAGTGTTTGATCGCTCGGCGCATGATTGAACGAGGCGTTCGGTTCGTTCAGATTTTTGCGGCCTGTCCTAACACTCCAGGCGGCGCTGTCAGTGATGTGCCATGGGACGCGCACAGCGACATTAATGGAAATCACCGGGCGTGCGCCTCGACGGTGGATCAGCCGACCGCTGCACTGCTGAGCGACTTGAAGCAGCGAGGTTTGTTCGACGATACGATCGTCATCTACGGTGGAGAATTCGGGCGGACGTCCGATTCGCAGGGAGAGGGTGGCCGCGATCATAACCCCAACGCGTTTACGACCTGGTTCGCTGGCGGCGGCTTCAAAGGAGGCACGCAGTACGGCGCTTCGGACGAGTTCGGTTACAAGTCCATTGAGAATCGCGTCAACGCCCACGACATCCACGCAACGATTCTGCATCAGATGGGAATTGACCACACGAAGCTGACCTACCGTTTCAACGGGCGGGATTTCCGACTGACCGACGTTGAGGGCGAAATCATTCGAGACATTCTGTCGTGACCGACGAGTCAGCCTGACAGCGACCCGCAGTCCGCTCCGACGACGTTGAGCATTACCACGCTCCTCGCGGTCAAAGGACTGTCGATTTGCGCGGCGCGCGGTCACGAATGAGACATTTGCGGCCAATATTTCTCAAGACTTATGCGTCACGATGTTGATCGCAAAGAAAATGGAAAGACGCCTCTGCGAGGATGTCTCAATGAAAGACTCACAGTAACGAATGGCGCAGGTGTAAAGTCAGTCTTCACGCCTTGCGGAGTCGACAGGATCACGATCACGGCCCAGGGATTTCAGCAGGCGGGCATCGATTGATCGCAGATGCAGATCCCGTTGCGGGAACGCTATTTCAACACCATGTGCTCGAAACGTCTTGTCAATGGCCATATTCAGCTCATGTGAAATAAGGCGATAGACCTGCGGCGTCGGCACGAAGCAACGCAGATCAAAGTTCAACGTACTGTCTCCGAACAAAGTGAACACGACAATCGGTTCTGGTTCCTTGAGAACGTCAGGACACTCCCGAGCTACCTGGTACAGCAACTGCGTGGCCAGTTCAGTATCTGAACCATAGGCGATGCCAACCGTAATGATGATTCGCAAATGTGAATTGGACAGCGTCCAGTTAACCAGATTGCCTGTCACAAAATCGCGATTAGGAACCACCAGTTCTTTATTATTCCAGTCAACAATTGTTGTCGCTCTGATGCGAATTCGACTCACTGTGCCCGTCACGTCGTTTACGGTCACAGTGTCGCCGACGCGGATCGGACGTTCGAAGAGCAGAATCATACCAGAGACAAAATTCGCAAAGATCTCCTGCAACCCGAAGCCAAGGCCAACCGACATGGCAGCCACCAGCCACTGCACACTGCCCCAGTCAACTCCAATCAGACTGAACGCGGTAACGACTCCAGCGACGACAATCAGATAACGTATGATCGTCGTCGCGGCGTAGCGAGCACCCGGATCGAGAGGTAATCTCTGCAGGACGCCGATCTCCAGCAGACCCGGCAGGTTACGACTGGCAGCAACGGTCACGACCAGTACCAGCAAAGCGATTGCCAGATCGGCCAGCGTCACGACTCCAGTAATGCCGACTCCCGGAGTGTAGAGATCCCATAGCTCAAGGCGTTTGAATACGGCGAGCGCGGGCAGCACGTCTCCCCAGATGATCCAGATTCCCGTCAGCAGCGCGACACTGCTGACCAGCCGAAACAGTCGCTGAGTCTGGTCGTTCAGCGTGGAGAGCTGTATCTCTGGCACTCGTTCGGCTTCGATCACGTCCGAGACTTCGCCCTTCTCGGCAGACTCCCTCTGCATGGCTTCCCGGCGTTGACGGTTCTTGCGAATCGCCAGCGCACGATAACTCACCAGCAGCCAGCGATACAGAACCGAACGCAGCAGCAACAAACCGACGGCGATACCCAGTGTTGCAATCGTTCGCCAGGCAAGTTCCAGAGTTGTGTAGTAGTAGCCGCCGAATGCTGCGATTCCGAGAGCCAGCGGACCACCAACCGTGATGGCGACCCATACCGAATGGAACCGGTACGCCAGCGGGTGAGTCGATTGCGAAAGGAGTTCCAGCATCAATGAACCGCTGGGACGCACCAGCAGATAAAACAGTGCCGAATGCTGCAGGCAGGCCAGAACGAAAGCCAGTCGACCAATCGAAGCGTGCAGCACGATGTCGCCGGAAGCACGGCAGAATGAGACGACCAGCGCTAATGGCAGACCGGCCAGAATCGACCTGCGCAGGGCGCGACGCACGTCCTTTACAACATCCTCTGACCAGCCGAAGTGAGACTCCGCCAAACCATACTGCCGAAACGTCTGCCTCAGAACTTCAAGTACCAGATACAGTAGACCAACCGTCGACAGCGCTGGCGCGGCGGAGTGAATGAACCAGTCCCTCCGCGAATTACATCCAGCCTCCAACCCAGCAGCAGAAACATGACCGGCCAGGGCAATGCGATCGCCGCCGTAAGGACTGCCGCACTCGCCGTTGGCCGAAACTCGGTCACAGTGCTTTTTCGAGCTTGCATGCCAATTGCTATCAATGCCCGTCGCCAGCGTCCGCGGATGGTGATGAGCAGAATCCAGCTGATCGCCCCCGCCAGCCACGTGACTGAGTGCAGTCCGATGTCGATCCGCAGGAGACGGCCCACGGAATACCAGCTTTCTGGATGCATGAGTTGCCTTGCCGACGTCAGCCAGGCACTTGCAGGAGTACGGTACATCTCGGTTGCCGACTGCACCCACAGGACATGCTCGGCGATGTAATCGTGTTGAAGATGAACCTGCTCAATTAAATTCCGCTCAGCGCTGTCCAGCGACACCAGCATGTTCAAACAGCTTGCGGCATTTAGCGTCAGCGTGCTCAAATTCACGCTCTGTGCCGACAGAAGCTCTTCAACCTGACGGCGAATTTCGCCCGCTTCAGTGCCGGTTCCCACGCGAATCTGCTTCAGGCTTTCATTTGTAGCATTCTCCAGATCGACGAGATTGCGGCGTTCACGTTCGTACTGAATCAGATCAAGATTCAGCTCGGTAATGACACCATCCCGTTCTGCAATGCCATCCTGGTAACGAGCAACTCCCGGCAGGCGACTGTAGTGACTGCGGAGCAGATGGCCGATCGCTTCGGTGAAATGAGCAGCCTCGGCGCGAGTCTGCAGATCGGTGAATTCGGAATCAAGCTGCTCGACGCGTTTGCGAATTTCATCACGATCGCGAGTCGCGGTCTCAAGCTGAGCAACGATGTCCTGATTGATCTCGGTCAATTCCTGATTCCGGCGGGCGATTTCTCCGACTTCCGGATGCGCAGTCTTTAATGTCTCCAGCGCTTCCTGCGCCTGTTTCCGTGCCTGCTCTTTCAGTGCTTCAGACCGGGCCTTCTGCCACTCCTCAAGGCGACGTTCAGCATCCGTGACCGTTCGTTGAGCAAGGTCACGCCGCACAGTCAACAGCCGAGCCGTGGCGTCGTAGAGCGGCCCTTCCTGTCCCAGTAACGCTATTGATGACCTGAGTTCTTCACGATGTAGCATTACGAACGCTTCACGTGCTCTGGTCAGCTCGGCCGCTTCGCCTTCCGGACGACTGACCGCTAACTGTTTCTCAAATTCAGCAAGTTCCTTCTGAGACTGAGTGATCAGGTCAGGCAACTTCGGCCGCCTTGCGGCGCGCTGGCCAAGAACTTCTTCCATCCCCGCCAATCGCTTGCGGGCTTCGACCAGTTCCGCTTCCGCGCGTGTGACTTCACTCTGAACTTCTTCGGGCGTCGCGCCGGGGGCGACTGATGGGAAAAACTGCCCGATCGGTCGCTTCAATTCTTCCAGGACTTGTGTCACGTCGTCGGCAGCATTTGCAGCGTCCTGCTGTAATGCCTGAAGCGTCCCGCGACTTCGAGCAGCCGAACGAATCGACTCAACCGACTTGATCGCCAGATCGGCGATCGCTTTCTTCGTCGAGTCGTCGAGCGTGGTACTGGCCTCGGCTTCTTTTCTCGCCGCTTCGATCTGATCAAGCGTCGGTAGCGTTTCTGCACGCACCGGCGACGCTGGCGTGCTCGATGTCGGATGTGGTGGGTTGCTCGGCTGAGCAATACTTACCGATGAAATCCCTGGAAACAAACACAGGAGTAAGCTGGCCAGCCATCTGTACCGGCGGCCTGTCCTCGGTGAGCATCGTTTTGATTTAATCACTGAATTCCTCATGTCCTGCAGCAAATCCGCTCGGCATCATCGATGCAACATCAACGCCCAGCAGACTCCCGAAACATGCGCTGGATCGTTGGTTTATACAATTACAGCGAGCATCCCGTATCCGGAGATTCGCACGGACTAGATGACGATCCTGCAAATTGTATCTGACGAGGATGTCGTCCGTCGTGTCCGTTGTATTTTCTCTGGTTCGATGTGCCAGGGTCTGTTTGTCATGCGGCGAGGGGCTTGCCCGTGTAAGTCCAGCCGTACGGTTTGACCATGATGCGGTTGAAGTCGTCGATGAAATCCAGCAGACGCTGACGCATTGCTTCCTGTGATGGAAAAACTCCTCACTGAAGAACGCGACGTACGACAACGCGGAACCCGATTTCGATCTGGTTCAGCCACGACCTGTGTTTCGGCGCGTAGGGGAATCGGATCTTCCGGTCGGCTGTCGACGGAAAGACCCGTCGCGTGGCCTGGGACTTCAGAATGCCAGACTTGCCTTTCAGCCGAATTCTTCACTCGGGATGTTCAGCCGATCCATTGCGATCACCTGCATCACCAGACTCTCCGACTGATGCGTGTTGAGCTGGTCCAGAATGAAACGCCACCGCGAATCCGGCGACAACTGCGCCGCCCGATTGATGTGCTTGAGGAGATCCTCTTCCGTTCTTGTTTCGCCGATGGTCGGTGAGGCGGACTGGCCAATAACCACATCAAAGCTGCCAACCAGGCAACGCGTCACGTGCCGGACGCATTGGAACTCGATGCGTTCTCACTGGCCCGACCACATTATTTCTGGGAAGCCTTCCTCTCAGAGACTGGAAGCTTGACATTTCATCCACGCAGGCGATTCGTGGTTGTGATGTTCCTGCTGATCGGGCGCCGCCTGCTACGCATCGCAGGTGGCTCAGGACTGCTGCTCGAACACTTCCGAATCCTTCTCTCATGTGTTCCGCAAGTACCTTGACTTGTGCGTCTTCAACTCAGCATCGTTCAGCAGCATACTGATGCGACTGGTCGACATCGAAACAATAATGTCGCGCTTGTGTCATCGTCGATGAACTTCGGCGGAGCCCCGCTACGCGGCTTGTCGCCGGACACATCCTCGCTCGCCCTGGCAGGACTGGGCGGTTCTTCCATGCATTCAATCAGGGTGAGCTTCGCAAAGGCCTCCTGCCAGCGTCGTCTTCAGATGCCGACCTGATCGTGTCTCAGCCCGACGATCGCGTCGATCTCCTGATTCAGTTTTCCCTCAAACGCGAGGACGATGATTTGCGCCCGCTGCAGAAGTGTGACCGCTACCATGGTCACTCGCGACCGTTTCTGCAGTACAGCCTGCTACAGTTTGGTTATCACAACTTTCGCCGCCTTGCCTGACATTGAGAAATACGTGTCACATAAGGAATTGCACAGGCTGCAAAGTTCGGGCGTTCGTCACTGTTCAAGTAGGATCGTTTGCGGAATCGTCATCTGGTGCACTGGATACGCAACTTCCCACGGAGTTCCGATTTCACCGTTGCTGACCCCCTACATGCGACATTCTGTGCCCGGCAGAAAAGTACAGGGCAGGGGCAGGGCACAAGAAGCGTCTCAATGCCAAACATCGTGAACGACGGCGATGACGTTGTGATCAGTCGTCGTGGAACGACCGTCGAGGCCATGCAGTGATGAAGGTCATGATGCATCGGCTGAAGCTGATGCTCAATTAATCCACAACGCACGCCTGCCGACTGTCGAAATAGTCATTCGATTTGAGGCGTACACGGTTGGTCGGCTTCATTCACACGTACTGGCTCCGCCTGACGACGTCTGCTCCCCGACAGCATCCTTTAACCGAAGCTGCCCACAAGCTGCGTCGATATCCGCGCCCTTCCGTTTTCGAACTGTCGCTGCCACGCCGCTGGTTTCAAGGATCTCGACGAACTCTGCAGTACGGGACTGTGAAGGCTCGTCGAACTCCAGCGTCTCGACTCGGTTCATCGGAATTAGATTCACGTGCGCGTTTCGCGATCTCAACAACCCAGCCAACTGATGAGCATGCTGCGGCTGGTCATTCAAGCCGCCCAACAGAACATACTCAAACGTCACCCGCCGACCGCTGGTTGCGAAATACTCATCCGTCGCCTCAAGAATGGCCTCAATGCCGATTTTATCGTTGACCGGCACGAGCTCATTGCGAAGCTGATCAGTCGCCGCATGCAGCGAGACCGCCAGGTTGTACGGCTTGCCGACTGCCGCGAGCTCTCGGATCTTTGCTGGCAACCCGACCGTCGAAAGGGTGATGCGACGAGGACTTAAACCGAGCCCATTCGCATCTGTCACGTCATCGAGCACTGGCAGCAGAATTGGCAGGTTCTGCAACGGCTCACCGATTCCCATCACAACGACGTTGGTGATCCGTTCGTCGTCATCGAGCAACCGGTCGAGTCGAAGAATCTGTTCGAGGATTTCCTCGCGCTCAAGATTCCGCTTCAGTCCGAGCATTCCGCTGGCACAGAAAACGCATCCCATCGCACAGCCCACCTGCGTGCTGATGCATACGGTTCGACGATCCGGTTCGCGCATCAGCACACACTCGACGGTATCGCCGCCCACCATCTTAAGCAGCAGCTTTTCCGTCAGATCACTGGCGATCTGATGCGTGACAACTTGCGACGTGAATAGAGAAAACGAACTACGCAGGGCCTGACGAAACGCCACTGGAAGATCCAGCATCTCATCAAACGACTGCGCCCGGTTCTCGAACAACCATCGGCGAATCTGGTCGGCGCGAAACCTCTTCTCACCATTCTCCTGGCACCAGTCTTCCACTTCCTGGTGGGAGAGAGAGAGTATTCCTCGCAACACGTCTGGTAGCTCCTGTTTAGAAAACTCGGAATCTCGACCGAAAATATCCGGCATGGCGGCTCGGAGATCTCTGAGAACCTGCAGACGCTAATACAACTCTCTACGTTCTCAGCGTGATTCCCCTCAGCGTCCTCCGCGATTAAATCGTCAGCCTGCCCGAACGAACTCACATTCGCCACGCTCATCGATCGAGTTCAAACGACGAATGCCGAATTTGCAAGCGGTCAGAATGAATTGGCAATCTCATCCGGCACGCGAGTCAGGTCGCCGAACTTCATCGACTCACTGATCCATGCCAGCGTGACCTGACCAGTCGGTCCATTTCGATTCTTAGCAATGATGATATCAGCTTCGCCCGGTCTGTCTTCGGGATCGTAGGCTGCAGGGCGATGCAGAAACATAACGACGTCAGCATCCTGTTCGATGGATCCACTTTCCCGGAGGTCAGCCAGTCGTGGTCGTTTGTCTTCTCGCAGCTCGACGCCACGGTTGAGCTGAGCCAGGGCGATGACCGGAGCTTCCACTTCTTTGCATAGAAATTTCAGGCGACGACTGATCAACGCAATCTGCTGCTCACGGGGAGCGGATTTGTCTTCCGGTTCGATCAGCTGAAGATAGTCGATGATGATGACTCCCAGTCCCCAGCGACGCTTGATACGGCGGGAAATTGCGCCGATCTGAGCCATCGTCCGTCCCGGAACGTCATCAATAAAGATCTTGAGTTCGCTGAGCTCCTGAGACGCAACCATTAACTGATCCCGCTCGACTTCATCGAGTTCACCCGCCCGCAGACGGTGACCGTTAACTCTCGCGCGGATACAGAGCAAACGCTCGGCCAGTTCAAGTTTTGATTGTTCAAGGCTGAACAGTAGAACGGGGACACCCGACTCTGCGGCACCCTCAGCCATGTTACAGACGAGTGCCGTTTTTCCCATACTAGGGCGAGCCGCCAGAATGATGAGTTCTGTCGGCTGCAAACCGTTCATCTGCTTGTCGAGATCAGCAAACCCTGTGGTCACTCCGCTGACGGTGCCTTCCTGCTCAAGCCGGGCATTAATCCGATCGAAAGTATCGATCAGGATGTCGTGCAGGTTCATCTTTTCGACGTGTTCCTGCTGTTCAAGAATCGAGAAGATCCTCTGCTCGGCGCTTGCCAGAACGTCTTCCGTATCGCGGCTGCCGTCGTAGACCTCGGCGAGGATCTCGTTACATGAATAAGCCAGCGATCGCTGAATCCATCGGTCGCGAACAATGTCCGCGTAGTACCGGGCGTGAGCCGCGTTCGGTACTGCTTCCAGCACCTGAATCAGGTATTCATCGCCGCCTACCACCTCCAGATCACCATTACGTTCGAGTTCTTCGTGCAAAGTGACCGCATCGCCACGCACACCCCGCTCATGCAGGCGCATCACTGCTTCAAAGATTCGTTGATTCGCCTCACTGTAGAAGTGATCCGGTCGCAAAACTTCGACAACGTCGTCGAGAGCCTCATGTGAAAGCAAAATGCTTCCAAGCACGCCCTGCTCTGCCTCGAGATTTTGAGGCGGAAGTTTTCCGGCAAACGATTCGCGAGGTGTTCGTCCCTTTTTCATGGCAATCCGTTTCCAAAGAGAACCAGTTGACATTAACGCCAGAACGTTCGCATCAGTATTTCCGGGGCGCACAACACCCCTTAGGCAACGGCTCGAAAACACCTCGCCCGCAGACACAATCACCAGTCAGTGAGCTTCTCACGGCCCGCCGAACGTGGCTACTGGATTTCGGGAAGTTTATTTCGATTCCGCTGATTTCGAACTTACCCGGAGCGAGTCGCGACCCGGTCGTGTGATGTCAGAGAGCTCGACAAACGCGGCGTTTCAAAAATGCGACATCAATCGATCGAACAAAAACAGCCCGACCGCAGGGCGATCGGGCTGAGATTCTTTACCAGTCAAAACAGCTTCACACGATCCGTAATACTACGACCGAAACTACTCAGTCGTACCAGATTTCGGAACGACCCAGACCTTAACTTCAGTCTCCACTTCGGGATCAAGTTGCACCTTCACGGTGTACATACCTGTTTCTTTCAGCGGACCTTCCAGGCGAACGTGTCCAGGCTCGACAGGAAAATTGGCGGCCTTTAGCTGAGCACTGATGTCGGCAGCAAGGATCGAGCCGTAAAGATGCCCATCCTCGTTGGCGTGAGCTTCCAGAGTGACGCTGTACTTGCTGACGCTCTCACCAAGGTCCCGAAGGCTCTTAATGGCTTCTACCCGAGCTGTCGCCTGATTCTTCTTGTGTTCTTCCACCGCAGCCTTGTTCTCGTCGGTGGCGACAGTCGCCAACCCTTGTGGAACAAGGTAGTTCCGAGCAAATCCAGCTCGAACTCGGACAATATCACCCTGTGCGCCAACGTTCGGAACGCTCTCAGCAAGAAGCAACTCCGCCATTCGTCGTCGACTTCCGGGGATAGCTTTGATTCGATTCTGCCTGTGCATGTCTCTTACACTTCTAATCTGAATGAGATGTCTCTGTTTAGTCTGAAGCGAAACAAAATTCCTGCTCAGCAGGTCGCGTTCAGGAGCGCGGCCTTCCATTGGCCGACTCAGTCAGCACACGTCAGAATGGTACGTCATCGTCGGGAGGAGCTCCACCGCCACCTGTCTCGAAATCTCCCCCGAATGAACTGGGCGAGCCTGGTGCAAGACCGTCAGCAGACGCCCCACCACCTGTGCTGGCACTATTCACATCCGAACCGCCTCCACGCTGCGAGCCACTATCTCCACGGCCCGGCAGCATGGTCATATTTTCTCCGACCACTCGTAACTTACTGCGCTTCTGGCCGGTATCCTTGTCGTCCCACTGGTCGAGCTGCAATCGCCCTTCGATCAACACGCCACGGCCCTTAGTAAGGTACTCCCCGGCAACTTCAGCCTGCCGCCCCCAAAGCGTGACATCGACAAACGTCACTTCTTCCTTTCGCTGATTTGACTGTTTGTCAAACCATGTCCGATTCACAGCCAGACCGACTTCCGATACAGCCGTCCCCGACGGGGTGTAACGAACCTCCGGATCACGAGTCAAATTACCCATGAGAATGACTTTGTTGAAGCTGGCCATTCCGATCGATCCTCCAACAGTTCTGGAAGCTCACTTCCCCGGCAAACATCCGCCGCAGATCACCTTGGACTACAGAAAACGTCTGATAATTTCCAGCCAGGCGTCCCAGTCATCCAGCAGGCGCTTCTCTAATCGTCATCATCCGAATCAGCGTCGTCATCAGAATCAACAACTCCAACCGCTACTGCTTCTGACTCAACCGCCCGAAAGGCCTCTCCACCCACCATATCAACCATCTGATCAAAGAGTCCTTTATCGTGGCTCAGGACCAGATGCCGCAGAACATTCTCATTGAGTTTAACGATGCTGTTAATCTCATTCACAGCACGACTCTCTGCTGTAAAGAACGTTAGATAGTACAGTCCTTTGCGATGACCATTGATCGGATAGGCCAGCTTTGAATCCTGCCATGGTCGATGAGCGACCATCGTTCCGCCAACTTTTTCTATAATGCCAGCCACTTCAGTCGCCGCCGCTTCCGGATTGGCACCGAATCGGCCACTGTCGAGGATGAACATTCCTTCGTAGTGATTGATCGCCAAGACTCCACCCCTGTCAATGCGACACGCCAGCAATCGCTGGTTCATGTCAGTTCGAATTTCCACCAGCAGATTCCCGCCCGGATGGGGAAGTGGTCGAATCGTCTTCCATTGACGAATCGTCCGGGCCACTCTGCTGAGCGTTCCCTGTGTTGTTTCGTTGTTTCTTTAACTTTGGTTCCTTAGACGGATTGATCAGGTTCATCGCCCTGCCAATTCCATCCTTAACCCAAAGCTCAAGTCCTTCAACGGCTTCCTGGACACAGACATCGACGAGCTGTCGATCCGCATCCGAAAACCGCTGCAGGACAAAATCGCTCGCAGCCATTCGCCCCGGAGGACGCCCAATTCCCACTCTCAATCGTGAAATTCGCTCAGTTCCCAGATGCCGAATCGTGTCAGCCAGCCCCTTCTGGCCGCCTGCAGATCCAGACTCACGAATGCGCATCCTTCCAACATCCAGGTTCATATCGTCAACCACAACAATCACGTCGTCGTGGTCGACCTTGTAGAAATCAACACATTGCCTGACGCCCTGCCCACTTGCATTCATATACGTCTGAGGGGCAAGCAGAACTACCTTCTCACCGCCAACCTGGTAGTCAGTGACCAGACTATCGAACCTTACTCTGGCGACAGGAAATCGATGTCGGTCCGCAAAAGCGTTCAGTATGTCGAACCCGATATTATGCCGAGTTCTGTCATATCGAGGACCCGGATTACCAAGCCCTACGATCAGTTTCATAATCTATCCCACTGCAACAGCGCGAACATCACTCGCCGTCTTCCCCGTCGTCTTCCTTACGGCCAATGACTTCTGGTTCGACAGGCGACCGAACATCTTCCAGTTCAATTTCAAACTCCTGGTGCTCCACGACTCGCACAACAACAGTGTCGGCTGGAAGATCTGTTCGAACGTCCGGGTCAAAGGACAGATCGGCGATTGTCACTTCTGCACCAATCTTGAGAGTCCCAACACGCACCTCACACTTGTCAGGAATCTTGAACACCGGACAGTTTACTTGAACCGAGTGAAGAACGTGTTCAAGAACCCCTTCGTTGACGATCCCGCGAATCTCAACTGGAATCTCAACATCAACCCGAGCCTGCGGATCAACCCGCTGAAAATCGATGTGCAGGATGTGTTGCAGGAACGTGTCCCACTGCACTTCGCGAATAATGGCTTTCTGTTCCGTGCCATCGATTTCGATGTCACACACTTGTATTCCGGAGACCACGATCGGCTTGATGACTTCGCCAGAAACAGTCAACGAAATACACTCAATGCCGAGTCCATACAGATTCGATGGAACTTTGCCGTCAACGCGGAGACGCCGCGAATGTGACGATCCCAGTTGGGTTCGTTTTTCAGCGACGAGCTTGCCTTCGGTTGCCATATTGTTGCTCGATCATCTTAGCAGTTAAGCACTTATGTAATCTGTCGAGTGCTTCCAATGCACATTCGACGCAGAAATTCCTGCTGGTGTCCTGATGAGTTCGGGGCCAGAGAAGCGGGGAAGATACCGGCGGCTTCGACGATCTTCAACCGATTGGCGGCGAATGACTTTCGACGATCCATCGGAAACGGCCACTGCCATGCCTTAGCACCATGATCGGACACGCAGCCTAACTGATAACAGACCGATTCCGTCGAAACAGAACGGTGGCGCCACCAACTCCGATCATGATGACAAGCACCACCTTGGCCCCTAGCGCCGGAATCATCAAGGCAAGCAGCGCAGCAAGGCCCAGTACCATGATTCCGGGAGCAAATCGCCAGGCGAGCAGCGGCTCGATCATGAGTAATACGAATACGGTCCATGCCAGGCTACGAGTCAGCAGCGACAATCCCGATCTGAGTTCTGATCTTGCGGTTTGAATTCCGGGTGCCTCGACATTCCAAACCTGAACATCGGCGTCAGGAAACAATTCAGACTGAAGCCTTTGCCATTCAGCTGGAGAGAGATCACTTTCGGTGGTATCAACGTTGACCGCGTAGAGCTCTTTGCGGTTCAACGGCGAACCAAGTGCCAGCTCATACACCCCAGCCTGATCTGTCTGGTCGAAGGCTGCCGCAAGGAGGCTGTCGTTGTCCCGCAAATTCACCGGAACTTCCGGGCCGCCAGGAGACCGCACAGAAACTGTCATGTCGAAGACACGTGACGACCATGTCATCATGATTGGCTCACCGACAGTCAACTGCCGATTCTTCCAGCGACCGGAAACGGAGTGGACCACCAATTCGTTCATGATCGGAACGAAGCTCGGCGCCCAGATCGCCCAGGTTCCCCACCGATCGTCAGCACTGGTGGCGGCTAGAATGACTTGACCTGTCCCGAATGATGACTCGACAAGAGCCGGCGACCCGTCGCTGAACCATAGACCAACGGTGGAATTCAATGCCGGTTCCAGCAACACGTACTGCTGAGTCATCGTCGATTCGAGACCAGCCCCCGGGTTCCCGCGAAAAGCTCGAACAAGCGGATGCTCGAAACCTCGCGCGTCAAACGTTACCACGTCGTCACGATTCTCCACGACTCTCACAGTTCCCAGTCGAGCTGGTAGAACTCCTTTACCGTTCCGGTACAGCCTTTCGTTGTAGCTGTCCGCGCTGACCTGATCACCGGGAAGAATCACCAGGCCACCGCCGCTTCGAACAAAGGACTCCAGCATCGTTGCTTCGGGCTCGGTCAGCAGTCCGACGTTGCACAACACGATCACGTCATACCGTGCAGGATTGACCGACGCTAATTCCGCTTCCGCGATAATCTGAGGACGTACGAACGCGCCGGCCGATTCCTCAAGCGTCGATGGATCCAGTGCCCGAGACACGTAATACGTCGCCGATTCCCGGGCACGACCCGCAGACGTGCCATCGACCAGTAAAACGGTCAATTCTTCGCGAACAGGGACGGCCAGCCAGCGTCGATTGTCTACCGGCAACGAGTCATCCTGAAGATGCACTTCAACTCGAAATTCTCCAGCTTCTCGAAATGTGTGGGTCCAGGCCACGGGCACGTCAGTTCCTGGAGGCAGATCGACTCGCTTAGTGTCGACCAGTCGTCCATCAACGAGCAGTTCGACCACCTGAGCCCGCAGCGTCGATTCACCGAAGTTTCGAACCGCAGAGCGAAATGACACGACCTGTCCAGTCGCCGCCACGCCGTTCTCCATCGTTAGACCTGTCACGGCAAGGTTTCTGAAGCCATTGCTGGAGGTATTAATCACCGAAACTGTTGCGAGCGATCTCAAATTCTCAGCCAGTGTCTGCAGACGTCGCTTTTCAGCGACAGATTCCGGATCCCACATCGACTCTTGCAGATCACCTACAAAAACAACTTCCTTGCGCAGAATCTCAGGAGCCTGCTGCAACATTCCAAGCACCGTCTGAAATGCACCGGCGAGATCGCCCGCAGAATCCGTTGCTCTGAGCATCGAGACTTCTTCCAGAACGGATTCAGAATTAAACGCTGCCTGGGTGATGATGCCGAACGGCTCGCGGCCGGCGATTCGGACAAGATTCCACGCATCACCTCTGCGGCCGTTTTCGACAAGACGTCGCACCGCGTTTCTGGCTCGTTCGATCCCCGTCCCCGAGTCACCATCCGCATCCAGCCCCGTCTGCAAATCGGTCGCCTCTTCCGCCAATTGCATACTGAACGACGTATCAACTACGACAATCCGATGTGTCGGTTGGTCGCCCTTGAGCAGGCTTCCGCCTGTCTCGAAATGAGGCCGAGACAGCGCCAGCACCAGCAGAGCCAGCACCAGCGTTCTCAGCAGAAGCAGGATCAGATTCTCAATCCGAGTCTGCCGCGCACGCTTCCTGGTTGCTTCGAGCAGAAACCTCATCGCTGCAAAATCGACCTGCACGTATCGCCGCTTGTGCAGCAGGTGAATGAGAATCGGAATCCCCGCGAGCAACAGCCCACCGAGCAACAGCGGACTGGAAAACCCAAAGGCAAGTATGACCGCTGACGACAAGACCATGACTCATTCAAGTGATAAGGGAACATGAGAGCGGTTAGACTCTTACAGAGGCAGAATATCGAGCCGTGCGCGAATCATTCGAGGCAGTCTCCCCGCCCTCTTTGGTTGAGGCCAACCAATCACGCCGGGCTGACAATTTGGAATCGAATGTCGAATTCATCAACGGCGACCAATCGACAGTTCCTGAAGCTGAAAACTTGTCTCGGCTGATTGACGCTAATGAGGTCGAACGACGGGACTGACCCCAGGTCGGACCACGTCCAGAATTGGGAAGAGTAGCGTCGATCAGTGTTCCGTAAATGCTGGAGGCCACCGTCACGACTGAAGTAACCTGCTGAGTCATTCATCGAATTCAGACTGTCGTCAGCGTTTCAAAGACGGTAAGACGGGGATGCTCGCCACCCGTCTGCGTTACCCGCCAGCAACGCGGTCTGTTTTTCTGAACGAAACGGGATGAAACCACGACATACACGGAATTACGCGGAAGGGAAAACACTTCTGTTGTGTCATTTCTGCGAATTCAATGATTCATTAAAGCGGTTGGGCCTACCCGATCTGCGAGACTTCGAGCCAGCGATTCTTTGCGATTTTCGGATACCGTTTTCTCAACTCACAGTTTCGCAAACCAATGATTCGTAAGACGGAACAATTACTTCAGGCAAACGTGTCCGAATCGGACGTCGAACGTCTGCTTGTGCCGATCGGCTTTGCAGACTGGCGGACTGCACATGCGAGATTGCTCGAACTCTGCACGGACTCACTGCGGCGAGAAGCGCTGACCGCTGCCCTGCCGATGCTGCTTGCTGCGCTGGCTGATTCCGCCAGCCCCGACAGTTCGGTTCTCAATCTCGAACGTTTCATCCACACGGTTCCCGATGCAACGGCGACACTACAGTTTCTCGCAGCCAATCCGCGAGCCGTCGAGATCCTCGTCAAGCTGTTTGTGAACAGCCAGTTCCTTACGGAAATCCTGCTGCGAAACCCTGAGTACCTTGAGCAATTGACGCAGCATAAACGCATCGCCGAGTTCAAAAGCCGGGAAGACTTTCGACACGAAGCCGAACAGGCACTCACCGAATCAACAACGTCGCAGCAGAAGTTTGAGATGCTTCGGACGTTTCAGCACTGGGAACTTCTACGCATCAGTGCCTGCGACAACTTCGGGTTGCTCGATTTGAAGTCGGTTACGATTCAGCTGTCACTGCTGGCCGACGCCATCGTTCAGACCGCTCTCTCGATCGTGCGGGATGACTTGAACATCAACATCGATGACTTCGTTGTGCTGGCTTTCGGAAAGCTTGGTGGTGAGGAGCTGAACTACAGTTCCGACATCGACCTGGTCTTCGTCTCGCTGGACGATGCCGCTCGTTACTGGGAAGTTGCGCAGCGACTGATCCGAGGACTGGCCGACTCGGTGTCCGGCAGTTTTCTTTATCGGGTCGACATGAGACTGCGACCGTGGGGAAATTCTGGCCCGCTGGTGACGACGCTCGACAGCTATATCAAGTACCTCGCCAACGACGCTCAACTATGGGAGAAGCAGGCACTGCTCAAAGCCCGACCGATCGCGGGACAACTCGAAGCCGGCTTCGACTTTCTCAGGCAGGCTGATCCGCTGCTGTTCGAAGCCTCGGTTGACGACGTTCGAGAAAACGTCCGCGTCATGAAGAACAGAATTGAGGCTGGCCTGAAACGAAAAGGCCGCGAATTCGGCGAAGTCAAATCCGGCCAGGGTTCAATCCGGGACATTGAGTTTGTCACACAGTTTCTGCAACTCCGACACGGTCGGGACAACCGCCACGCGCGAAGCATCGGTACGTTGGACGGCCTGATCCGCCTGGTCGATCTGAACTTCATCCGAGCCGACGAATTCCGTCAACTGACGACGGCGTACATCCTGCTGCGAAAGATCGAGCACACACTGCAATTACTGCACTACAAACAGGTTCACTCGCTTCCCAAAGACGAACGGGAACTGGCCTATCTGGCGAGGCGACTCGACTTCCCTGGTACCGACGCGTTTCTGTCCAGCTACAACCAGCATTGCCTTGAAGTCCGCGCAATCTACGCTCGCTACATTGAGAATATCACTCCTGAAGCGTCACTGAATTCATCGCTGAATGAGTCAACATCTGGCAAATCGGCATCAAGCCACCCGACACAGATGAGTCACTCCCGAGCAATGGAGTCGTCGTACTTCAATGTGTTTTCGGAAGCAGAGATTATCCGTCACTCGCACATTCTGGATTCACTTGGCCCCGACACTCCCATTCTCGTCGAAGCAGCCTCAACGCCTGATAATCGCATTCAACTGACTGTCTGCGGTTACGATCAGACTGGTGATCTGGCAATGGTATGCGGACTTCTCTTCGCATACGGGTTTGACATCGTCAGCGGCAACGCCTTCACGACTGACCACATTCTGGAAAGCTCAACGTCTGACTCAAAAGAGACATTATCTGCCGGATCAGCCGCGAGATTCGTCGATGTGTTTCTGCTCAACCCGCCGCCGGGGAAAGTGCCTCCGGATGTCTGGCAACAATACCAGGACGACTTACTGTCGCTCGTCACGCTCGCCCGAAACGGACAACTGCGAAAGGCTCAGGCTCGACTGGCGGAAAAGGTTGCTGCGGCATTCAACGATGCGTTGCCCGCAGCTGAGGGCATGTTGCTTCCCATCGAAATCGAAATCGACAACGACCAATCCGATCGCTTCACACTGCTGCGAATCGACGCAGAAGATACACGAGGTTTCATTTACGAGCTGACGAATTCACTGACGCTGCTGGGTTATGACATCCATCGAGTCACTCTGACTTCGATTGGCGACCGAGCCGTCGACACGCTGTTGATCGCGCGAGAGGATGGCACGAAGGTCATTCGTCCGGAAATGCAGTCGCGTCTGCGAGCGGCGATCGTCCTCGTCAAGCACTTCACCCACCTGTTGCCTCGATCACCGAATCCGCAGAACGCCCTGCTCCACTTCGGACAACTGCTGGAACGACTCTTCGAACGACCAGACTGGAGCGACGAACTGGCGTCACTGGATCGCCGTGAAGTTCTGGAGACGCTGGCAAAGCTGCTGGGTGTCAGCGACTTCCTGTGGGAAGACTTCCTGCGATTGCAGCACGACAACCTGTTTCCGGTTCTTCGTGACGTTGAGGGCCTGGCCGAGCCACGCGGCCGAGACCAGCTGGAAGCGGATCTCGAAGCGCGACTTGTTCAACTTACGACGAAGGATGAGCGACGCCGTTGCCTCAACGAATTCAAAGACCGCGAGATGTTTCGCGTCGACATGCGGCACATCGTCGGCCACATCGGCGAGTTCGGCCGATTCTCCGAAGAACTGACTGACGTCGCCGAAGCGATCACTTCAGGTGCTCTGAAAATATGCTACGAACGTCTGGTGAATCGCCACGGCGAACCCTGCATCACCAGAACTGACGACGATTCCCATGCGAATACGCCGAATCAGCTCGCGGTCCTGGCGCTCGGCAAAGCCGGCGGTCGCGAACTCGGCTTTGCTTCTGACATCGAACTGATGTTTCTCTACGAAGACGAAGGACACACAACCGGTCCCCACTCATTCACGGCGTCCGAATTTTACATTCACCTGGTTGAGGATTTCACAAAGACGATCCAGTCCCGGCGCAAAGGCATCTTCGAAATCGATTTACGGCTGCGACCATATGGCAGTGCCGGACCACTCGCCGTTTCACTCGATGCCTTCGAATCTTACTTCGATTCCAGCGGACCGGCCTGGCCATACGAGCGTCAGTCACTGGTCAGGATGAGACCTATTGCTGGCGATGTCATACTTGGTCAGCGAGTCATAGAACTGCGGGACCGACTGGTTTACACAGAGGCACCCTTCGACATGCACTCGCTACGTGCGATGCGGGAACGCCAACTACGTCAGCTCGTTAAGCCGGGCGTGTGGAACGCCAAACTGAGTTCCGGCGGGCTGGTCGATTGCGAATACCTGGTGCAGGCTCTGCAGATCACACACGGCCACGCGCATCCGGCCCTACGTCAACCAGGAACCTCGGACGCATTGACTGCGTTGCGCAAACAAGGGCTGCTGACCGTTGAGCAATTCAACTCTCTTCACGGGAGTTACGTTTTCCTGCGTCTGTTGATCGACGCCCTTCGCATGGTCCGAGGTGACGCCCGTGACCTTGCTGTTCCCAATCCCGAAACCGAAGAATTCGCCTACCTGGCTCGCCGCCTCAACTACGCCCACCGAACCCGCCAACTGGAGGAGGATATTCAGTCGATAACAAACACAGTCACCACACTCTTCGAGACTCTCCTGCCTGACTGAAATTGCCTAAACGGAAATCCGTACGAACCGGGACACGGCTACCGCTGGTTCAACGCAGAGCAGTCCAGAGAATTGCACAGATGGAGCCGACGAGGCCTGACGCGACCATGGTCACCTGTGGGATTACTTTGTTCTGAAGATGGTCTGGCGTGACGCTCCACGCTTTTGCGATCGATTTCAACTTCTTCCTCTGTTCAGCGGAGAGTTTCCGCGGCGCTCGCTTGTAGTCATACAGGCCCCACACAAAGAGCCCGCACATCACCACTGCAATCTCCAGCAGAATGCCCATGGGCTAATTGACCTGTGACATCTGAAAAGGATTCCGCTTCGTGATGACTCGATGCTCAGCCGCCAGAACTGCGCCTACAAATTCCAGACTTGCGCGGTGCGGTCGAAAGCGGCTGAGGCGAGCTGCTTGCCATCCACTGACCAGGCCAGGTCGTAGATGGTGTTACGATGACCTTGCAGGGTGTGCGTGACCTGGCCTGTCGTCGCATGCTGGATCAGCACCAGAGAGTCGCTGCCGCCGGAAGCCAGTTGGCTTCCGTTCGGTGAGTACTCCAGCGTCTTCACCGAGGCCGTGTGATTTTCAAAGGTACGGTCCAGCTGGCCTGATTCGAAATTCCAGAGTCGGACGACAGCGGATTCCTCGCTCGCAGCGAGCGTCCTGCCGTCAGGAGAAAATGCCAGGCTCTGCAGCGGCTTCGGGTGCGGACCAATTTCCCGAATCTGCTGCTGCGACGTCACATCCCAGACGCGAATCAGCATGTCGTAACCGCCGGAAACAACAAAGCCACCGTCCGGCGAATACGCGACGCAAGTCACCAGATCAGTGTGTCCCTTGAGCGTCGCCAGCGAGCGGCCGGCAGCAACATCCCACAGAATCACATCCTTGTCGTGAGCCCCTGACACCGCTCGCGAGGCATCGGGCGAAACGGCCATGCACGTCAGGTAGGCCTGATGGCCGGGCATCGTCGTCTTGAGCTTGCCCGTTTCGAGATCCCAGGTTCGTAGCGTTTTGTCGAGACTTGCCGACAGCAGCGTCTTCCCGGCGTCAAGAAAGACAAGCGAGCAGACGGCTTCTCCGTGCCCCTGCAATCGAGCGCGTTCGTTTCCCGACGGCAAATCCCAGAGTTTGATCGACTTGTCCAGACTGCCTGTGGCCAGCGTGTTTCCATCATCGGAAAACGCGACTGAATACACCGCGTTGTTATGCCGGACGGTGAGTACAGATTCGTAGGTCACACGACCTCCGGCAACGGTTGATATTTGGAATGGTCAACCAGGTATTGCGGACGACCGGTGAGGTCGTTGATCGTCGTGTGATCAACGTCCAGTCCAAGACAGTGATAGAGCGTCGCAAACACTTCCTGAAAATGGACGGGGCGTTCGATCGGACGCTCGGCCCGGGCACTGGTGGCTCCGATAATCTGACCCGTTCGCATACCGCCTCCTGCCAGCAGGGCACATCCCACTTGAGGCCAGTGATCGCGACCGCCCTTCTTGTTGATCAGTGGCGTGCGACCGAACTCGCCCCACACAACAACCGAAACGTCCTGCTCCAGGCCGCGTTCGTGCAGGTCGTCAAGCAACGCTGACAGTGCCTGATCCAGCGCCGGAATGTGATCGCGGGCGTTGTCGAAATTCGTTCCGTGAGGCTGACCATGCCAGTCCCACCGACCGAACGAAAGCGTGACAACTCGCGCGCCCGCCTCGACCAGCCGACGAGCCACCAGCATGTCCTCATTGCGAAGCCAGCCGGCATCACCGTAGCCGGCAGGATCCTTCGCCCCGCGACCGTAGCGTTCACGAGTGACCGCATCCTCTTTCTCAACATCGAGCGCGTCGGCCAGTCGTCCGGACATCAGAATGTCAAACGCCTGACGGTAGTACGTATCCATGCCACCAATGGCGTCCGACTTTTCCAGTCGTTTACGAAGGACGTCAATCCGGGACAGCAGTGTTTGCCGGTCACGCAGCATCTTCAGATTCATGCCGTCCAGAACCAGATCCTTCGTGCCGGAAGCATTGGGAGCGAAGGGAGCATGACTCATCCCGGCAAACCCCGGCTGCCCCGGATCTGACCAGGCGAGTCCTCCAATCTTTGGTTGCAGACTGACGGCTGCGGGAATCTCGTTGTTAACAGGCCCGGAGAGCTTCGAAATCGCAGACCCGAAACACGGCCAGCCACCGGGTGGCTGGTTCAGCGTCGGATGAGCGTGCAGACACTGATACGCCGAGTGTCTGCCCTCCGAACCGACCAGCGTTCGCACGACGGCCAGCTTGTCCATTCGTTGCGACAGCAGCGGCATGTGCTCGCAAACGTCGATCCCTGGCACGTTTGATCGGATCGGAGAAAATTCGCCGCGGTACTCAACAGGCGCTTCCGGCTTCAGATCGACCATGTCCTGATGAGGTGGTCCGCCAGCCAGAAAGACCATGATTACGGACTTGTGCGACGAACCCTTACCGTTGTTTGCTTCGGCCTGCAGTAGTTGCGGCAGGCTCAGCCCCCCCATCGCCAGCCCGCCGATCTTCAGAAACGATCGCCGCGAAACGCCATCGCATAACTCAAGTCCGGATCCTTGAATAGTCAGCATGGAAGCGTCCTTCAGGTATTCACTTAACGGTGTCCGAAAATCGGCGACGTCAGCTTAACGAAGCATGCCGACTTCGCCCACAACGGAATCAACTTTCACCTGCCCGGATTCTGGCCGTTCGGGTTTCGATGCAAAGTGATATCGACCTGCTGTCCGGAATCCAGCAGCACTTTTGCATCGACTTTGCGAAAGACGTCTTCCAGCGTGTCGATAAACTGACGCCGCAGAGCGAGTTGCCTCACCTCAGCGTAGGATGTCGAACTACTTGACGACGCCTCGACCAGCTGATCGATCAGGAGATTGAAGCTCTCGGCTTCTGCTCGTCCCAGGTCAACTTTTCGACGCGCGTACGATCGAGCTTCGTTCTTCAGTCTCGCAGACTCGGCCTGCGCGTCTGACAGACGTTGCGATTCGTAAGCTCGCGCGCGATTGACGTAAGTTTCGCGATCCGCGCGAGCGTTCATAACGTCTACGAAATCGGCCTTCACTCGAACAGGCGGCGCGACACTGGCGAGAGTGACGTCCTCAACTTCGACACCCAGCGAGTTCTGTTCGACGAGTTCTTCCAGTCGCTCAAGCACGGCCTGACGAATTTCGTTATGCCCGAGCGTATGAACGAAGTCGACGCCGCTACGCAGCACAACGTCAGCCAGCACCGAACTCGCCAGCAACTGCAACTGCTGCTCACCGACCGTCGATCCGAACAGCCAGTCGTCTATCCGGTCGTTGGCAATCCGATAGCTCACGTTCAACTGCACATGCAGAATGTTCTTGTCGCCGCTGAGCAACTGAGATTGCTGAGACGGGTCAATCGCCTGCAAAAACTGCCCTGCTGCATCGAGATTCTCCAATTCTGAACTTCCGACAGTGACCGTTCTCACCTCGTTCATACGAACACGTTCGACCCGCGTCATCGGCCACGGCAGGTGAAAGTACAAGCCACTGTTACGCAGCAGGATCACTCCATCAACGGTCCTTTCCGCTCGACCAAAGACTTGCACGACGGCTGCCTCATCGGCACCGACGACGAAGATTCCCGAACACGCCCAGGCAATCGCGATGGCCACAGCCAGGCCACACGGAACCAGCCAGCGAGACGGCTGCGGCGCGGCAGGATCGAACGGCGACGTCCCGCCAGAGGTCGCCTCGCGGCGCTGGACAGTGTCGTCCAGAGGTTTCGGCGCGTCGGTAAAACCGCTCATTCAATGGCCTCCGGCGTTGAAGGCTGATCAGCAGGCGGGTCATCCGACGCTGGCGTGTCGCTTCCCGGTGATGTCTCGCCTGAGGCGTTACCAGGACCAGTGTCTGCCTTCGCTGTCTCGGCGGCGCGATCGGGATCTTCACCGCTATTTATCGAACCAGGCGTCTGCACCGTCGCGGCGTCCGGAACTCCTTCAACCAGCAGTTTGAGCAGACTGCTCGACGCTGAAAGGACCAGCGTCGTCTTCTCGTTGATGATTGTTTTGTACGAATCCAGCGTGCGGAGAGTGCGGTAGAACTCGGGATCGCGTGCGTGGGCCTCGTTCAGAACGGCCAATGCCTCTGCCTCTGCCGTCCCTCGAATTCGCTCAGCTTCGGCCTCGGCTCTGGAGATGATCTCACTGTACTGTCGATCCGCCTGGCTGCGGATCACGGCGTTCTGTGCAAGTCCTGCACTGCGATATCGACCGGCGATTTTTTGCCGTTCGCTTTTCATACGCTCGAAGACTGCCTGTTGGTTTCCTCGCGGAAAATTGATCCGTTTGATACGAACGTCAACGATATCGACCCCAAGGCGGTCGAGCACGGACGATTCCTCATCAGGCCGGCGGCGAACATCGTCCAGCAGCTGACGCGAGATTGAGTCCATCGACATCTCCGTCGATTCAACCGGCTGACTTTCCGGATCCGAAACGCTCAACAACTCACCAAGTTCGACCATCGCGATGCGGGTCGCCAACGCGGAGCGGACGCGCGTCTCCAGTCGGGCCTGAGCCGTTTCTGTCGTGCCCAGTGACCGAAAAAATCGCACTGCAGGACGATCGAGAAGCCCTGTATTCGCCTGTGGGTCGGCAATCTTCCAGCAAACATACGCATCGACGGTGACGTTCTTACGATCCCGCGTGAAGGCTTCTCGCCCCAGTGGATCAAAGAGGTGTGTCCGACGATCGAATCGACGCGCCATGCCGATCGGCCATGGCAGCTTGACATTGAGCCCCCGGTCATCCGCATGGTCCAACACGGCGACGACGGTCCCGAGTCGCTCGATTAGAACGACTTCGGTTTCATCGACAAACACCAGGCACGTCGACAGCCAGGCGGCGAGACCGATTCCCGCGATTGCCGCCACGACCCGCAGAACCGCCCGCGGCACAGGCCGGGAAGCCGAATCAGGATTTGGCGTTTCAGAGTTACTCATGGATTGACCGGGTTTTCAGACAACTGATGCGGGGTGGGCAATGCTCACCAGATCACAGCACGCGTGGTGGGCGGTGCCCACTCAGCTCAAGGAGGCGGTTCTTCAGCAGCTTCATCGGAAGTCATTATTGGCTGAAGAAAAGCCGGAGCCGCGAAGTCGTTGGGATCGATCAGAAGTAGACGCTGTGTTCCGGTTACTGCCGGATCGATGATTGTTAACGAACGACCGGACAACGCATCAGACACCGCCTGGAAATAGAGTGTCGTGCTGGTGAGGAACGGATATCTGACGTGCTGAGTTACCAGACTGTTGAAGCGGGCCACGGATGCCACCGCTGCTGTGACGCGTCTGGTTCGCTGCTCCTGAGCACGGTGAATTCTCGCCGCAGCCTCGCCGGACAATTCCATCGGCTGTTTATCACTCTCGTGAATGATCTCCGCCCAGAGTTCATCGGTCAGACTCCAGTCTGCCATCTCGCCCGTCGTCGACTCACGGGCACGTCCTTCAAATTCGACAGAGCTGCTCAACCTTCGAATCGCTTTCTCGCCAGCGGCACTGAGCACGGTCTGCGCATAATAGGCCTCAGCCTCGTTGACGAGCTGTTCGTGAAGTTCGATCGCGTCCGCCACCTGACGATACGAAGTAACCACCGGCCGCGGAGGGTGAACGTCCAGCAGGCTGACCCCCGAAACCTCGACCCCAAGGCCATAACGTTCCAGAGCACCAACAACATCAGCCAGCACGCGTTGTTCAACCGTCGGTCTTGATTCCGTCATGACGGTGTCCAGCGAGACACTCGCGACGACCTTGCGAATCGCGCTTTCCGCAACCGATCGGATCACCGACTCCGGATCGCTGCACGAAAACACAAACATCTGCAGGTCACGAATCCGGTAGGCGACTTCCGCCGTCAGCTCAACGGGAACTTCGTCGCCAGTCAGTGTCATGGTTTCGGCAGCCAGAACTTCGTTCTCCTGCCCGGCGTGATCGCTGGTCCATTCGATCAGCTCGGAAGTATCTTCATCCTGAGAGTGACCCGTCGAGCGAAAACCAATCTGCACGACTCGCATTTGGCCGACACGTTCGACGCGTACCCTTTCAAAGGGAGCCGGCCAGCGCCAGTGCAGACCCGAACTCATCGTCGTCTCGAACTTTCCAAAACGCGTCACAACAGCCTGCTGATCTTCTTCGACGAGCCGCAACCCGGAAGCAAACCACAGCAGCGCCGCAACTGCACAGCCGAGCCGGACAAGCATGCTGGCATTTTCAATCAGCTGAAAAACAAGGCGGCTCGGCGAGAGCAGCTCAACAATCCACTCTACCACTCCCGTCAACGACTGTGACATCCGCCCCAGCGGTGTTTCCTCCCAGCGTTCAAACCATAGCAACCGCAGCGCGTTCAACATGACTGCCAGCGACGCGGCCTCGTGAAACACAGCAGCGGCTGCTGGCGACAGCACACCCGTCGCACCGAGGACCATGCCGCAACCGTTCATGCCGAATGCAAAGAGGTAGATGCTCTGCCGGACCGTCTGGACCAGTCTTCGAGAAAGCCGCAACAGACCGGGCAACGGATTGAGCGGATCGCCCATTAGAATCAGATCTCCGGCGTCCGCTGCGATTCCGCTGCCGACTCCTCCGAGAGCAATCCCGACGGTCGCTGTCGCCAGTGCCGGACCGTCGTTCACTCCATCTCCGACCATCGCCACATTGCGGCCTGCAGAAGTGGCGTTCTGAATCCACTCCGCCTTATCGACCGGCAACAACCCGGCTTTGATTGAATCAAATTCCGGCAGTGACTTCTGCAACTCCCGTGCGGCCGCTTCACGATCTCCTGTCAACATGGCGAACGAGGTAATTCCACAACGGCGCAGCTGCTGCATAACGTCGCGTGCCGAATCGCGAACGCTGTCGCAGACTCCGATCACGCCAATCACTCGTTCGCCGACGGCAATGATCAGAGACGACTCGCCCTGTGAATCCAGATCGATCAGCAACTCGGTCAACTCATCGGAAACCGGAATCCCGACCTTCTCGATCAAGCGCTGGTTTCCGACCGTCAGTCGCAATCGCCCTTCAGAACGCGAGTCGCACTGGGCAGCCCAGCTTCCGAGGTCGGCACGTGCGACCTGTGCCGTCACGCCAGAACCCGGATGTATTTCAAAATCGTACACGCCCGGAACAACACACTCGCGTGCAGCAGCTTCACGACAGACCAGTCGAGCGATCGGGTGCTCACTGCGACGTTCGGCAATCGCCGCAGTTCTCAACAGTTCGGTCTCGTCGAGGTCATCCAAAAGCGAAACGACTGTCCCGGTTTGAAGCTCGCCGCGCGTCAGCGTTCCCGTCTTGTCGAACGCGATCGTGTCAACAGAAGCCAGTCTTTCGAGCGCGATGGAACCTTTGACGACGACTCCCGAACGAGCGAGCCAGGCCATTGCTGCCATCACGGCGCTCGGCGTCGCCAGGATCAGAGGACACGGACAGGCGACGACTAACACGCTTAGCGCAGGCAGAAAGCCGGGACGCCACTCACCCGTGGAAATCCGCCAGCCAATCAACGTGAGAGTCGCGATCCCCAGGACAACCGGCAGGAACATTCGCGCATAACGATCCGCAGCGCGCTCCAGAGGTGCCTTCCGCTCGGTCGCTTCGGCGACAAGTTGAACGACCCGGGAAGCCGTGGAGTCTGATGCAATCCGGGTCGCTTCAATTTCCAGAGCACCGAACTGGTTCAGCGTTCCGGCGAATGCTTCGTCACCGACGACTTTTTCAACGGGCAGGCTTTCGCCAGTCAGCGCGCTTTGATCAACCGTCGAAGCTCCGTCCCGTACCACTCCGTCAACCGGGATTCGTTCACCCGGTCGAACAAGTACCGTCTGGCCGACAGCGACATCCGCAGCGGCCACTTCTTCTTCGCGACCGCCTGAAACGACGCGAGCCGTCGGTGGACACAGATTGAATACTCCACGAATCGCTCGTTGCGCGCGGTCGACGGTGTAGCCCTCGATGCTCTCACCGCACAGCGCAATAAACACAACGAGCGCCGCAGTCGAATGTTCGCCGAGAACGATCGCCGCCAGGCACGCGATCGTGAGCGCGAGGTCGGCTCCAACTTTGCCGTCAAAAAGATTCTCGAGCGTCTGGTACAGGATCCTCGCACCACCGAGCACCGCTGCCAGCAGAGCCAGTCGGAAGCCGCCTATGGAGCGATACGCGCTCCACGTCGAAACGCCGGTGTCTTCCATAAAGCCGATACCAAGATCGACTGCAAACAGGACACCAACAGCGACGGTCAGCAGGTAGATCGGCGCGGAACGATAGTGAAATCCGCGTCCGGCATCGGCTGCAGAGCCACCAATCGGAGTTTCTTGAAGAAACTCGCGGCAGGATTCGGGACAGTAGTGCATGAGTCGCCAACATCAGGAGTTGCAGACCTCGATGCTACAGCACTCGCGAGCCGCTTACTACGAGGACAGCTACGTGCTGGTGCCGTAAGCGCAACGACCAGCAACTCAAAGTGACGGTTTGTCAGGTCACAAGTACTGTGAGCCAATCGCGGGAACCCGACACCGTCACTCAGTGGGCGGTGGATCAGCGGACGTTGGCTCGCTGGCCGGTTCAGCTTGTGGCGGTTCCTGCGGGGGTGATGGCTCTTCCCTCGACCCAATTCCCGATGGCGAGACTTTTGATTTGGCGACCGTGACCACCTGGCACTGCGGGAGCAACTCTCGCAGTCGTGCTTTTCCGTCAGTTGTCAGCTTCGCGTCGGCAAGGTTCAAGTACTGAAGTGATCTGAAACTCGCGAGTACGGGAATGATTTCGTCGCTCACACCGGTTCCGTCCAGGCCAAGATGCGTGAGATCTGCAAAGCCTTGCAGAGCAGCGAGTCCCATGTCGCTGATCCCGGTATGCGAGAGTTGCAGCGCCCTCAGACTTTTCAAACCTTTGATATGCGGCACGACTTCGTCGGTGACTCGAGTACCGCTCAAATAGAGCATCGCGAGTTCCGGCAATCG
The DNA here is from genome assembly GCA_027624335.1 of Planctomycetota bacterium. Taxonomy (GTDB): domain Bacteria; phylum Planctomycetota; class Planctomycetia; order Planctomycetales; family Planctomycetaceae; genus JABMPE01. Next base: position 45,715 of record JAQBWV010000002.1, on the reverse strand, counting down.
CTCGATGTGGCGCAGACCATCGTCAGTAATGGGGGTCCAGTTCAGCCGCAGTAGTCGCAGGCTGACGATCCCCTCAATCCTGGCGAGACCTTCGTTATCCGTCGCCGTCCACTGTGCACTCAGCAGCAACAGCTTGTCGAGATCACGCAGCTGGGTCAGCCCATCAGCAGAGATCGGCGTTGAATCTACGACCAGAAACAGCTTACTCAGATAACGAAACTGAGACATCACCTCGCTGCGGATCAACCCGTTGCCTGTGATATGTTCCGCAAACAGTGTCACCATGATGCCGGGCGTCCCCATCAGCGGGTCGTCGGCTTCCGTGACCTTGCAGCCAGTTTCCTTCAACCGCTCGATGGCCTCGCGTTCTCTGAGCTCGATCTGATCACCAGTGAGCTCCAGGACGCTGGTCTTGTCGTCGCCGCAACCGAAAACTCCGGTAGCTACTGCGAACATCATCGGTAGGACGACTGCCAGAGTTCGGGATGCATAACGACCGGTTCTGACCGAAGGGGACTCCAGCATCAGCTGCCACCTGCAGGCTGATCTTCGACTTCGAAATTGATCTCCTGGCTACCTGCTACGATCGTGACGTCACGAGTCACTCTGATGACCCCGGCATTGATCTGTACCTCGTGCTCACCCAGTACAACGCCGCGAATGTCATCCTTGTAATAGGCTTCGTACGCCCCATCCGGAGGAGCAGACACTCCCACCGACGAGCTGCCCGAAGTGCCATCGCGCCCTGATCCGGGCTTGGGCAGAAACATAACCTGCGCCGCAATACCCGCCCCGTTCTGCGTCACATACCCTGTCACTCCGGCCAGTTCAGGCAACTCTTCCCCGGAGCCCATCATTCCGGAAAACATCCAGTAGAAGAACGAGAACAGCACCACCGCAGCACTGACTGCCGGGAGAATCCGATTCAGCAGGAGATAATTGACTTCCGAATAGTCGTACCCCTCATTTTCTGGTTTGCCCGGGTCTTTGAACTCGTCGGGCCTGTTCCTTTTTCCGGTTTTTGATAAGAGGCTGCTGGCAACAGACGCAGCGTTGTCTCCAGAACCGGAGTCGATGGAAGTGCCAGTTTCACTCTCGGTTGATCGAGGCTTCTTTTCTTTCGGTGCAGCGGCGCCGACATCCGGACCCGCCACCGGCGCTACATAACGCGGACGCGCAGGCTTTTCATCGGTGCTGAAGAAATCGTCGCCAAAGATGGCGGCCTCTTCCTCGTCCTGTGCAGATTTTTGAGGAGCAGCAGGGCGGGCGGGCTTTTGTTCAACTCCCAGGACGGCGTCTTCAGAATCGTCTGAAAACGCCTCCGGGATGTGAATGGTCTTACGACACTTTGGGCACTTACCTTCGGTGCCGGCGAGCTTATCCTTGACCTTCAGAGAGGCTCCGCAATGACTGCATTGGCATTGAATCGTCATGCTGCCCCTCAACCCGCACTGCAACGAAGTCTCCGAAGACTCTACTGACACTGACCTTCAAAGCCGTTTCCAGCCATGATTCTTTCAGGAATTGTTGCTGGCAACGATGGACGAAACAGGGACTACCGGGTGCCGAACTGCCCAACAGGAACGCCTGACGAGATATTGCCAAGATTTGCAAGAATGAGTGAGTCCATGTTCTCGCTCAAGACCCGGACAGAACCATCAGCCAGGCAGAACTGAGCAATTCCTTCGTGGTCACTGCCCGGCGAGGTGTAGTGATCGCCCTTGTTGATTCCGCCCTGGCCTCGATTGGTAACGGTCGGCGCCTGTGTGGATGGGCTGATTGCTGTCGTAAAGAGCGTCGCCGCTCCTCCCCAGGCCCAACCATCGGCACTCACACGTTTCGGGTCAACAGTACGCACTCCGTTTAGACGTGGTACTTCACCGACCATGAGAACGTTGCTCGTGCCATCGGTAACGTCCCGCACGCTTTTGGATGAGTTGATACTCATGATGCCCATGTTCTGTGACGTCGACGCATAGATAATGTTGGCCGGAATGGCTGACTGCGCGGGAGTCAGGTCATACACAGGACGAAGAATGGAACCATTACCACCAGCCGTCTCCGCACTGTCATTGACGATAATTCCCGAGCCAGCACAGCCAGCGTAGTCGTTTCCGCCCTTCGTGAACCCAGCGTCGATGCGGTAAGTGTTGTTGTACGTTGTCCCCTTCATGTTGCCTCGTCGAGTGGGGCAATAGAACGCAGGAATGTCATTCTGAACCGTTGGTCCGGCAATGACTGATGTCGGACAGATCGTTGTCACTGTGCCGTGCAGGTGGACGTTTCCAGTACACTCGAAATACGATGTGTAAATGTCTGCCTGGTCCAGGTACGGCAGAATATGCAGCATCCAGCTGTCACCATGATCGAAGGTGTTGATCGTCGTGTTGATCGCTTCCAGCGGATCGTTCGTCTGTTGAGAAGCCGGAGTGACACTGTTGAGCAGTCGTGCTGCAATCATCCCTGGAGGGAACACGCCATGAGCCGAATGGTAGTTGTGCAGTGCCAGACCGATCTGCTTCAGATTGTTCTGGCACTGGCTGCGGCGAGCGGCCTCACGAGCCTGCTGCACCGCCGGCAACAGGATGGCGACCAGGATCGCAATAATCGCTATCACGACCAGTAGTTCGATCAATGTGAATCCGCGACGAATGGCTCGACGACACATGGCAGAAACTCCAGGAAACGGTTTAGTTGATTCAATCCCGGTCGGACAAAGACTAATCACTCAGTCGGACAATGAATTGGTAAGGGATAAATGCACCACTTCGCGTGTCACGATATTTCGTTTGCAAACCTAGACGATCCTACTTCGCGCAGGATTGAATCGTCAACAAGAACCGCTGACCGCCACGAAGATAGTGCATGTCCATAAGGTCTGAACAAAAACACACAACACCCTTCAACGGTCAGTTCGAGTCGTCACCAATCTACATTTGAATTGTCCGCGTTACGTCGGCGAACTTCCCGCACCAGACACATCAGCGCTACCAGATCATAGAGCGAATGCGTGACCATCAGCGTGGCAAGGTTGACCGAGGTGACAAAGTAGAGCAGGCAACTGAAGTAAAGACCGATGCAAAACGTACAGACGGCGTAACCACGAGAGATCCAGTGCAGAATTCCGAACAGAACATTCGGCAGGATCAGCGCAGCGAGTAGTTCGTGACTTGCCAGCCAGCTCTGCAGGAAGCCCCTGAAGAACAGTTCCTCACCGACACCGGCCATCGCCGCAACGACGACAAGTTCAGCGAACGTTACGCGAACAACTAACGGCCCCAGAATGTCACCCGACAAGTCCCAGAGCTCCCGCAGCCATCGCCAACGCGATTTCCGTTCCAGGACCAACAGCCCGAACATCGGCAGCGTCAGAATCGCTCCATATAGCCAGGTCTGAGGTGCTGCAAGATTGGCAGCCATCCTCCCATTGGTTGCCTGGACTCCGGTAATCGCCTGCCCGAGCAACGTTGCCACGACGCAGCAGAGAAAAGCTCCACTGGCCATCTTCAACAGCATGAATCGTCCCTCGCTTCCGAGAGCTGAGTAGTCCGTGACGCTTGAATCTTCAATCACCGCACTCGCCTCCCGTCGCAACAATCCTCACAGCCAGAGTGGCAATACCAGACGCATCTCTGGATACAACCGCTTCAATACTCGATCGGCGGGAAGTCGTTGATTCATCGTTGGTGACAGGCCGATACAATGGGAAGCCCACATGGCAGGTGAGATATCACGATCGCCGAATGACCGAACAGCTTACGCATCACTGATGCGAATGCTCTGAAGTCCGGTCAGATCGTCAGGACACGCCCACCAACGCTGATTCACATCTCAGATTGACCCTACTGGAGTCCAGCATTCCTCACCGGTCATGTTCCTGCAATCGCCGTCATTGTTCTGTCCCCTCGGAACGGTGACGGCGATTCTTTATGCGCTGAATACACATTCCCTACCCGTAGACACGAAGGGTCTATTGGGCGAGTCTCACGCTGGCGATTCAGCCATCACCATGCGGTCGCAGCGTAATGAGCACAGACGATGCCGATCGCGGCGGCGACGCCGACTCGGATGTTGTCATCGATGCGAGACCTGATGGACTCGCCGATCGCGGCCAGCAGCGTTGCCGATCCGGCGACCAACAAAGCCAGCGGAAACGAAACCGCTGGTCGAGACTCACCCCAGTAGATCATGGCGGACCATGGAGCGGCGAACGTCACAAAGCACAGAAATCCTGCCCAGCTCTTCTGACGGTTCCAGGGGAGCTTTGGTCCGGGGAGCAGCAGTCCTCCAACCGTGGCAAAGCCATCGCCCATCGAAATAATCGCCAGCGTCGCCAGCCCGAGTTGAGCATGCGCTGGAATCAGCATCAGCAACAGAAACACCGGCACGGTGTATCCAAGAATGCAGGCGGGATTGCTGGTTTCACCGCGTCTGGCAATCTGTCGATACTTGATCGCCGTCGCGACACCGATCCCACAAATAACCAGGCCGAGCCACGCCCGGCAATCCCAGGACAGCGGATCTTTGTGAGGAATCCACCACAGAACTGTCGGAAGAAATCCAGGCAGGATGTGCAGCAGCCGACGACGACATTCCGTCCCGGTTATACGCCCAAACATCGGAGCGGACTCTCGCCTCAACTGGTTGTCGCGCCGAGCAGGCATGACTGCCGTCTCAATACCTGTCGGGGCAGGATCCTGACGTGATGGCGGTTTGCCGAACGTTATTGGTGTCGAGCCAGTGAAAGCAGAGTCAGACATTGGATTCTCATTCTGTCACGAAGCTCACGGCGACGAGTTGCGAAGGCTGCCATTTCCAACAACGCGAATGTGTTGAGAGACCGTGTCGGAATCAAATATCTGACGTGAACTCTGCTGAATCATCGAGTGCGCCGGCTGGCTTATCCCGACCGTCGCGTGGGAAACTCCATTACAGAGCATCCAATCCTGGAGCAGCATGGCCCTTCGTTTAAGTATCGTCGCGCTCGCTTCAGCGGAATCAGGCAAATTGACACCTCGACTGAGACTGCTAAAGTCATTCCCGTCTCGCTCGTCGGCCAGCGACTGAAACCGTTTCATAGGACGCTGCGAGTTTGGCTGAAGCACCAGTCGAGACGTCGCCTCGCCCATAAAGTCCTGTCATTCAACACGTTCCGCCGGGAGCAATTCGCCGGCCAGGCCAATCTGTCATGTCGAAGAATCCACCCGACTTCTACCTGGGCACGCGAATCGACGGTGTCCATCTGAACGCGGAGCAACTCAATGTGAGGTCAACAGACCTAAACGATCTTATCGGTTCTGCCAGTTATACCGACGCTTTATTCCACATCCTGCTGGGACGACTCCCCGCTGCTGACGAGCGGCGTCTGTTCGATATTGTCCTTGTCGCGTTTCACGGTGGGTTCGGACTGCTGCCTCCAACAACCCTTGTTCCCCGACTGGTGGCCGGAACCGGGGTCAACACGGCACAGGCCATGGCCGCCGGCTTTCTGGCGAGCGGTCCCTACCATGTCGGGGCGATCGAGCATGGCATGAAGCTGTACAAGGCAATTGCCGACGAGTTCCTGGCTCAGGGCAAGGAGAATCCTACGGCTGCTGATGTCGAGCAATTCGCTTTTGACGCTGCTGCTCGAAGACTCGCGGCTGGGGAGATTCTCGGCGGTTACGGACACCCCCTGCTTCGGAAGGATCCCCGACCAACACATATACGGCGTCTGATGTGCGAGATGAATGCTCAGGGCATTTTTATAGACATTTACGACGGAGTCGTGCGCTGCATGCTGGAATCCAGGAGTGTCGTCCCCAATGTCGACGGTATGACCGGAGCGATTCTGCTCCATCTGGGTTTTCAGGTTGAGCACGGCACCGGGCTGTTTCTGCACGCTCGTTCGGCAGCGATGCTGGCACACATTATCGAAGAGCAGACCGACATGCCGTACCTGACCGCTCGACGGTTCATGTTCATGCCGGTGGCGATGCCGCGACTGTTCAACGCCGACTTCAAACAGCTGACCCGGCGATTCAATGGCCTGAGGGATTCCAAAGTGTTTCAGGCAATCAAAAGCACCGTAAGTTCTTCGACAAGGAAGACGAAGCAGAAGGCTGCCGATCAGGAACAACGGGACTTGAAGCAAATCGCCGAGCACCGCAGAACTCGCAACTCCAGAACCGTCGATACGTCGATCCTGACTCAGCAGGCGGAAAACGCGAGAGTGGTCGCCCGGCAGAAAGACTTCACTACTCCACCGGAAACGCCGGAGACAATGGCCGACGAAGGCCTGTTCGCCGAAGATCTGATCTCTGATTGTTCCTCTCCGGAATTACTGGCAGGAGCGGCGTTCTTCCTGTCCAGTTGCCTGCAGACCATTTCCGATACCAACGCCAACGCTGGTCAAGTACGGAAGTCTGAGGCGCTGATTCAATCGGCACTCGAACTCATCCGCCAGGCCGGCGAACTTTCAGATTCCATTCCAGAATCTGATGCCTGACAACGACACTTTCTCATGACGCCATTTGAACATTCCGCTGCTTGACCACTCCAGCTGCTGCCCGGTATTCGGTTCTGGACAGCAGCACTCTGTGGCGAAGTTTTCGTCCGCTGATGACAGAAAAGGCCACCATGCCAGATGCATATATCGTGCGCTTCGGTTCAACCAGAACCGTCGCGGAATTCACGTTCAAGGGTCCGCAGGATCTGAAGCGATCGGACTCCGTGCTCATTCGCAGCACTCGAGGTGTCGAGTGGGGTGAAGTGCTATGCCCCGCCACGGACACCACGCGAAAATATATCGGGAGCGAAGAACAAGTCGGACGAATTCTCCGACGGGCCGACGACGAAGCGTGGACCAAACGTGACGAGATGCTGACTCGGGAGCAGGACGTCTTCGCACAGGCTCGACAGATCATTCGAGACCAGAAGCTGAACATGAACCTGGTCGACGTCGAGTGCATTTTCGGCGGCGAACGAGTTGTCTTTTACTACCTGTCCGAGCAGCGGATCGACTTTCGGGAGCTGGTCAAAACTCTCGCTCGGTCATTTCAGACACGCATTGAAATGCGTCAGATCGGAGTGCGGGATGAAGCCAGGTTGCTCGCCGACTTTGGCGACTGTGGAAGACCAGTCTGCTGCGGGAGCCATCTGCAGGAAATGCCGCCGGTCTCGATGAAGATGGCGAAAATGCAGAAAGCAACGCTTGATCCCAATAAAATCTCAGGGCGATGTGGGCGTCTGAAGTGCTGCCTGCGTTACGAATTCGACACCTACGAAGAGTACCGTCGCGAGCTTCCTTCGAATGGCACAATCGTCGTCACGAAACAGGGACAGGGAAAAGTCGTCGCCCAGGAAATTCTGGCGAAGAAAGTGCTGGTCTCGTACGACGGAGGTCGACGCATGATCGTCGACCTGTCCGAGATCCTGACGACGATCAGTTCGAAGAACGGCGGGACAAACGCCAGTGGAAAATCGAATCCAGATCGCGACAGATCTCCTGACACGAACGGCGGCGCGACCGTCAATCCGTCGAAAGCAACCGAACCCGATCAGACGTCCCCCTCCGGCGACTCAAATCCCGACCGCCCATAACTTCCCGACACCGCACAGAAGTCGTTATTCCTCGGAGCGTCAGTGCAGGATGTCGCGACGGAAAGTGGCGTCGAAACGGCCATCCAGTGTGTGCCTTGAGGACCGACCTAAGTGCCGATCATCCCTCTGGAATTGCTTTCCGCCGGCGAGCGTGCCCGCATCGTCGAAATTGAAGGGGAGCCATCGCTCGTTCACCGGCTGAACGAAATGGGGCTGAGCGACGGCGTAGAAATCAAGATGGTTCAATCGGGCAGTCCCTGTATCATCGCGCTGGACAATCACCGCATCAGCTTCCGGGGAGAGGAAGCGGCCGTCATCTATGTTGAGACCGATTAATCCTGCCGCGATTGTCGCTTCATTTAGACGTTTGGATCTTCAGATCGGGAATTGAGTCCCCATGTCCGTCGCGGCGCCTGCTCAAACCGCAGAGACTCGAACACTGCCGCTCCGTCGGCGCGCGGACCTGCTATGTCACGAACAACACATCGGCGGCAGTCGCTACTGGCACGTGAAAGACCCCGTTTCGTTGCGTTACTACCAACTCAGCCCGGAAGAACATGCCGTGCTGATGATGCTCGACGGGACCGTCTCGCTGCGAGACATTCGTCGCCAGTTCGAGCTGAAGTTCGCTCCACAGCGACTGTCACTGCCTCAGGTTCAGTCGTTCCTTGCGACGCTGCACGGTTCCGGTTTGATCATCTCCGACTCGCCTGGGCAGTCGCACATCCTGGTCTCTCGAACTCGTACCGAGCGAGGCCAGCGGCATCTCAAACAACTTTCCAATATCCTGGCGATCAGGTTCCGAGGTTTCGATCCGCATCGCTTTCTCAACTGGCTGGTGCCGCGCACTCGTTTTCTGTTCGCGCCGTGGTGCGTGACGATTTGCGTCGGCCTGATGCTTACCGCCGTGCTCCTTGCCGCAGTTCGTATTGATACCCTGCAGGCGAGGCTTCCTCGCTTTCACGAGTTCTTCGGCGCGTCGAATCTGCTGTTGCTGGCTCTGACGCTGGCGACGACCAAGGTGCTGCACGAACTCGGCCATGCGGTCTCATGTCGCCACTTTGGCGGCGAGTGTCACGAAATGGGCGTCATGCTGCTCGTAATGACTCCCTGTCTGTATTGCAATGTTTCCGACGCGTGGATACTGCCCAGCCGCTGGCAGCGAATCGTCATCAGTGCTGCGGGGATTTATGTCGAGTTGCTTCTCTCTGCAGGCTGCCTGTTTCTGTGGTGGTTCTCCATTCCGGGACCGTTCAACTCGCTCTGCCTGAACGTGGTCTTCGTCTGCTCGGTGAGCACGGTACTGTTTAACGGCAATCCGCTGCTGCGTTATGACGGATATTACATCCTCGCCGACCTGGTCGAGATCCCGAACCTTCGTCAACAGGCCGGGACGCTGTGCCGCAACTGGTTGAGTATCTGGTTCCTCGACACAGAACTTGCCAGTCGCCGGCTGTTGCCTCAACGCCGCAAACTGTTTCTGGCAGCGTGGTACGTCTCGTCAGTGCTGTACCGAGTGCTCGTCGTCTGGGGAATTCTGTGGTTTGTCCATCACCTGCTCGCCCCTTATGGTCTCGAGCCATTCGTTATCGTGATGGCCATTCTGACTGTCGCCGGCATGTTGCTCTCACCATTGGCCCAGCTGATAAACCTACTGAGCAGTCCCTTATGGAGTCGAACAGTGAACTGGTCCCGATTCCGACTGCGAACAATTCTAACGCTCGGGCTGCTCACGGCGGGGCTGCTGATTCCGATACCGTTCTCAGTTCGCGCTCCTGCCGTGGTCCGCCCCGAGAACGCACGTAGCGTCTACGTCCACTACAGCGGAACATTGTGCTCGGCTGTCACGCCAGACACTGTCGTCGAAGCGGGCCAGAAACTTGCACAGCTTGAGAATCCGCTGCTCGCACGAACGATCGTCCGACTCGAAGGTGAAGTGGCGCTACTGCAACAACAGCTCGACAACCTGGCCAGCCGCCGCCTGCGTGACGGAGACGAGGTTGCCCCACTCATTCCAGGAACACAGGAGCGACTGCAGGAAAGGAAAGATGAACTGCAACACCGTCACGCCGACCGGGATCGACTGACGCTGCGAGCTCCCGCTGCCGGACTTGTCATTCACCCCCCCGCACGGCCACGCCCGGTCGAACAACTCTCGTCCACTGGCGAATTGCCCCGCTGGAGTGGCACTCCACTTGACGAGTCGAACAGGGGAACGTGGCTCGACGTCGGCACCGAGTTTTGCCAGATCGCTGCTTCCAACCGTTTCGAAGCGGTCATCGCCATCGACCAGAGCGATGTCGAGTTCATTACTGATGGGCAGAGCGTTGAACTGCGGATCGATCACGTACCGGGAGAAATCCTGACCGGCCAGATTGTCGACATCGCAGAAATCGATCTCGATGTCGCTCCGCGAGAGCTGGTCGAACACGACGAATTTCCCACACGCCTGGATTCCGACGGAATTCCGCGGCCCGTGACAACGGCTTACCAGGCGCGAGTCCGACTCGATCCGGCTACTTCGAAATTGAGCGTCCGAGGAACCGGCCTGGCGAAGATTCACACGTCACCACAATCCGCCGGTCGACGTCTGCTCCGATTCTTCCAGCGCTCATTCCGCTTCCGGTAATACGGGGTCAGCGTCTCCTCACACCCAGATCAACAGCCGTTCGCGGAGTTCCGGCGGCACACGCTTTGCAATCGCCTTTTCCAACTGATGCTCGTGATAGCGAGTGCTGAAATGCCCGACGATGATCAGCTCGTTGCGGAACTTATCCATCCGGTCGATGAAATCGTCGAGGTGCATGTGGCCGAACTTGTGGATCTTTTCCTTGCGATGTTCTGGCCGAAAGAACGTCAATTCGGTAATCAGGAGTTGAGACTCAAAACACGGTTGGTAGTCGTCGAGCCCTGCGGGAGCAGTATCACCGGTGTAGCACACAAGAGGCACTCGCACTTCCTGAGTGACGTCCTCGCCCGCCAGTTTGCGATCACGAATCACATCTTGAGGCAGTCCGACAAGTTCCGGCTTCAACTTACGTCGCCGATCCCAGATTTGATACCCGATTGACGGCACGGTGTGCTTTGTCTTGAAGACGGTGACGACGTGCTCGCGAGAAAGTTCGAACTCGTCCCCCGGACTGACACCATTCAGTTCGCAAACCATGCGACCGCGATCGAGACTCTGCCACGCTTTCAGCAGTCGCTCGGTGGGCTCGACAATTTCTGCCGGAAGATAGATCGTCGGAGGCTCCATCTTCATCATCCGTCGTCTCGCCACGAACACTGGCAACGCCGCCATGTGATCGAGATGACCGTGCGTAATGAAAAATGTCGGCGTCCCCGTGAAACTCCATGGGCTGCCGCCAAGATCGAACCCTACCTTCAACTCGGGAATGCGCCAGTAACTCTGCACTGCCGCGCGCGAGTACCCCTCGATCGTCAACCCGTTGAATTCGTGAGTCTTGACAGGCAGATTTTCAACCATGTGACTTGCTATGACCGTTCCGCACTTTCTGGTGCCGCACTCTCGCTGCTCTCGCGAAAAACTCGCGAAGGCCGAAAACGTACAACGCGACGCTCCGACAGTCGGCAGCCCCATTGTTACGGATTACCTTGCTGATGAAAGTGTGCAGGGACTGTAAAGGCTGATCGACAGGCCGTCCTGAGCATGCCGCCTGTGGCGCTTTGTTGGTCAGACTGCTAGCTGACCTTAACAGCGCGGCCTGACGTGATGCTCTTTGCTTCGGCATAACAGAGTTTCAGAGCGTCGCGAGCCAGCGCTCCCGACAGCATCTGAGGTGTCTCTCCTGCAAGGACACCGTCAACCGCAGCCTGCAACTCGGCAGTGAATGCCGAGCACCACTCAGTGCCGCCTTTCAGTTCTGGCGTCGTCACCTTCCGGCCTTTGTTTGTGATGAGTGTGAGTCCGCGATCGACCGACCATTCGCCACCATAAGTGCCAGCGCTGAAGACGATCGTTGCTTCCTCAAGGTACAATTCGAAGCCGTGAGCAAAGGCGAGCCCTTGAGCAGCGATGCCACCACTGACACACGAGACAGCCAGTCCTGGATCATCGTAGACGTAGTTGGAATGAACGTGGTTCACAAAACCTTCAACCAGCGTCCCGCGCGAAAACACCTGCTTCGGCACACCACACAGCGTGCTGATGAAATGGTTGTCGTGAATGTGCAGGTCGACACCCCAGCCCCCAGCATTACGAAAATCAGACAGACTTGCTGACCAGGCCGGAGGAGCGATCACGCGTCGAAAGTGAGCGGCCTGCAGCTTTCCATACCGACCGCTGGACACAGCGGACAAAGCGAACGCGAACTCCGGGAAGAATGGCAGCACGTGAGCGACCATCAGCTGCACCCTGGCTTTCCCGGCAGCCATGACCATTCTGTTGGCCGCTTTGATGTCTACGGAAATTGGCTTCTCGACGATCACGTTTTTGCCAGCCTTGATGGCTTCCAGAGCAACCCGCTCGTGCTGCTCGACGGGCAGACAGACGTCGACGAGATCGATATCCGGGTCAGCCAGAAGGTCGTGATAATCCACATAAGTCTTGATTGACGACAGGTCGTTCAACGCCCCGGGAGGACCAAAATTTCCTTGTATCGATCGCCAGTCACCGTCGAGCTTCTTCGGGTTACGAGTTGCAATCGCGGTGACTTTACCATTCTTCAGCTTTGATCCGACGATGCAACGTCGACCTGAACTCGGATCGTCCTTGAATCGGTTAGCACCTTCAAAGTGCGTCATTCCCATGAAACCAATCCCGATAATTCCGATCCTGACCATCCAATTCTCTCCTGGTACCCAACGGTCTGACAAAGTGATATGAAGTGAGTGGCACCCCTTCGGCGACCATTGCCACGAAGTTCAACAGAAGGCAGTCCGTGCTTCAAGGCACCAGATCGGCCAAATTACCCGGCGTGCAAGAAGGCGGTCGGACTCAACCCATTGCGACGGCAGTCACTTTTCAGGATAACCGGAAGGTCGTAATCATCGCGCCACAACAGCCAGGGAGGAATTTTTGGCAACACGGAGCGGCACTCCCCTCGCCTGCATTTCATCCCACACGATCAACCTTCCACTTTATGCGCGATGACAAATTCCGCGGCAGCGCCTGAACAAGAAATCAAGGTGATCACCCACCGTGGTTTTGACTCCGTGCGATTGCCACCTCGAAAACCATCAGCCTAAGGGTTCACCTGGTCCACCCCGGGTGTCGTCATGCTGACTCAGTTGGCAATTCTGCGCAGACTAAGCAGTCGTACTTGTAAACCACTTGTTTACTTAGACTTACACGTTCACTTCACCACTTCGTTTCCAACACCGATTTTGGCAGAATGTCGGGAAATGAATGGACATCCCGATGTGTCACGTTATGCTGACGCCCAGTTTGCTCGATATCAGACGGCGCGTCGTGCGCAGTCCGGCGTCTTCTTTGGGTGGTACCTCGAGGCGCATGCGGGCGAAGTCGTGGCCTCTTTCTCGTTTGGAAGAAAGCCGGACGATATCAAGAGAGCATGGAAGCAAAGGTGGAACTCCAGTGAGGAGGCAACAGAATGTTGGTACTGTCAAGGAAGCCAGGCGAACGAATCCTGATCGGTGACAAGGTAGCGATCACCATTGTGCGAATCGGTCCAAACACCGTTCGTCTAGGGATTGATGCCCCACGTGACATGAACATCGTGCGAGAAGAACTTTGTGTTGAGCAAAGCGGTGAGGCCGAACTAGTGTCTCATCGCCCGACAGCCCCGAGGTAGTCGCACTGTGAATTTCAATTGAGAGCAGCCTGCCAATTGGCGGGCTGCTTGTCTGCGCGGTTGTCGTCTTTCGTGTTCAAAACCTGTTGTCGCATGCCACATTGGTGATTGGAGTGAAGTCTGTCGGCAATCTTGCCGCTACTTCAGCAAAAACTTCTCAAAGCCTGACGATCGCATGACGCTCACCTGACCAGATTCTTCCCTGGCGGACATGATGTATGACTCAGTATCAGGTCGATCCGATTGCTCGATCAGCAGGGTCCCAGCATCCGGACCTGAAACACAGACGGCAGACGCAAGACTATCGGCAAGCATTCCCGAAGGCGCGATCACAGTCACGCTGCTTCGCTGTCCAAGGCCGAGACCCGTCCTGGGATCCACGATGTGTGAGTATCGTCGCCCAGCAATTACGACGCTTTGATAGGCGTCTCCTGAAGTCGCAACAGCCTGGTTTCGGATTTTGAGCTTCACAATATCGTTCGGATTATCGAGGTCAACTTTGTTCTTGTCAGCCGTTCGCTGGCTCAGCGACTCGATAGCTATAACCCAGTGATCCGCCCCCGGAGGTGGATCGCTGGCGACGATGTCGCCACTGGCATCGACAAGTGCCCTGGTAATTCCATGCTTGGCAAGAGTGCTAATTGCCTCATCTGCTGCGAATCCCTTAGCGATTCCTCCGAGGTCTATTCGCATTCCACTGAGCAATAACTCGACAGTTTCCGACTCGGCGTTAAGACGGATCAGCCGATAGTTGACGAGATTCTTCGCTTCCGCCAGTAGAACTGGATCAGGCAACAATTCGCGTCTGCTCGCTCGCCGCCAGAGCTTTGTCAACGGTCCAACAGTCACATCGAACGCGCCATCTGAATCACGAGAAAGCTGCAGACTCGACTTCAAAACCTGGAATAGTTCTCTGCTCACTCGAACCGGACGACCGGGCCGTGAGGTCTCGCACAATCGCCGTACTTCACTCGAGCTGTCGTAATCAGAAAATATCCCGTTGAGCTCGTGAACTCGTGCGTATGCTGCTTCAATGGCCTTGTTTGCAACGCCAGATTCCGAGGCGTACACTGACATCCTGACTTGAACACCCATTTCGACGCGTTCGAAGATGAACCGACGAAGTCCGTCAACTTGCTCTTCCGCTGATGTTGGGGCGGCACTTGAGACGGTCACAACACAGTACAAGATGAGAACTAGTCGAGTCGACATTTTGAGGAAGCCTGTTTGAGTTCAGGTCTGATACGTTGAAGATTCTTCACTAATTCTGTCTGCGCTTCCAGTATCCGAAACTGATCAATCAAAGTCACTTTCACCGGAAACTAACTTTCCATGACAGTTCATGCCAACCTTGCAGCTTCGATATGCCGCCTGCTCGTCGTGCTGTTCTTCGGATCGGTGCAACCGTCGACTGCGGCGGATAGTGTTGCTGAAAAACCAGCGATGAAGCCGTACGTGGAAACACTCTCGGGAGTGGATGTGTCGTTCGACATGGTGCCAATTCCGGGTGGCGAGTTCATGCTGGGCAGTCCATCCACGGAAGCCAACCGCAAGGATGACGAAGGCCCTCAGGTGAAGGTCAAGATCGAACCGTTCTGGATGGGTAAGTACGAAGTTACCTGGGATGAGTATGACATCTGGAGCTTTCGCCTGGACATCCAGCGACGCAATATTGCCGGGGCAGAACCAACCAAGCTCGACGCGGTCGCTGACGCAGTGACTCGCCCGACTCCACCGTACACGGACATGACATTCGGCATGGGACATGACGGCTATCCAGCAATTTGCATGACACAGCACGCCGCCAAAATGTATTGCCGTTGGCTCAGCGAAAAGACTGGGCACTTTTACCGCCTCCCGACTGAAGCCGAGTGGGAATACGCGTGCCGCGCAGGGAAGACCACCGCCTATTCATTTGGCGATAGCCCTGACGACCTCGGTGATTTCGGCTGGTATTACGACAACAGCGACGAGCAGTACCACAAAACTGGCTTGAAAAAGCCGAATCCGTGGGGGCTCTACGACATGCACGGGAACGTGTCCGAATGGGTTCTCGACCGGTACGATCCTGAGTGGTACAGCGACATTGCATCAAGGGGTGCCGCGAAATCGCCACTCAACGTTCCGACGGATATGTATCCGCGAATCGTGCGAGGTGGATCATGGGACGACGATGCGGACGGTTTGCGTAGTGCCTCGCGTTACGCTTCCGATCCTGAATGGAAATTTCAGGATCCGCAAATCCCAAAGAGCATCTGGTATCACACGGACGCACTTCACGTTGGCTTCCGCATAGTTCGCCCACTGAAACCACCGACACCAGAAGAACGAGTGAAGCTTAAGCTCGATCCCGAGCAAGAAATCGCAAAGCAAGGACGCGCCGGCTAGTGTGTCATTCGGCGACGCATCGCCGCTGAATGTGCCTGAACAATATTTTAACTTTCCCGCGTTAATCCGGTTCTGGAGAAAACCATGTCTGACAAAACACCGAGTGCCAGCTCACGTCGTGACTTCATCAAGTCAACAACCGTTGCCGCCGCTGGAGCAAGTGCTTTCGCCAGCCTTGCATTGCCAACAGGAGCGTTTGCCGGCAATGACGACGTTATCAAGGTTGCGTTGATCGGATGTGGCGGACGTGGGACAGGTGCGGCAACTCAAGCGTTGAGCACTGCTGGGCGAGTCAAGCTCGTCGTCATGGCCGACGCGTTCCCGGATCAGCTGGAAAACAGCCTGAAGCAGATCAAAGGAGCCTTGGGTAAGCAGGCCGAAGAGCGAGTTGCTGTCGCTGAAGAAAACAAGTTCGTTGGTCTTGATGCGTACCAGAAGGTGATGGCGTCGGATGTTGATCTGGTCATTCTGGCAACGCCTCCTGGTTTTCGTCCGATTCATGTCGAAGCCGCTGTAGCTGCTGGCAAGCACGTCTTCATGGAGAAGCCTGTTGCGACTGACGCGCCTGGCGTCCGCAAGGTTCTTGAAGCGGTCAAGGTTGCCAAAGAGAAAGACCTCAAGATCGGCGTCGGTCTGCAACGGCATCATCAGAATACCTATCTGGAAACACTGAAGCGCATTGAGGACGGAGCGATTGGCGATGTGATCACAATGCGGTGCTACTGGAACGGTGGCGGCGTCTGGGATCCTCGCCGGACCCGGGATCAGGTCAGCGGCGAAATGGAATACCAGATGCGCAACTGGTACTACTACACGTGGCTGTGTGGCGACCACATTTGTGAGCAGCACATCCACAACCTCGACGCGTGTAACTGGCTTAAAGGCAACAGTCATCCCGTTGAATGTCATGGCATGGGCGGCCGACAGGTTCGTACCGACAAGAAGTACGGAGAAATTTTCGACCACTTCGCCGTTGAATACACCTACGACGACGGCACAAAGATGTTCAGCCAGTGCCGACACGTCCGTAACTGCTGGAATAGCGTCAGCGAACACGCTCACGGTTCAAAAGGTACAGCCGATCTCGGTGGCCGGATCGATGCCACTGGAAGTGATAGCTGGCGATTTGACGGCAAGAAAAACAACCCTTACCAGACGGAGCACGACGACCTGTTCGCAGCGATCCGCAACGGGACCCCTTACAACGAAGGCGAGTACGGTGCCAACAGCACTCTGACCGCGATCATGGGTCGCATGGCCGTTTACGGTGGTAAGCCGGTCAAGTGGGAAGACGCTCTGAATTCTCAGATCGATCTCATGCCTGAATCCTACACGTGGGACACGATTCCGAAGGTCACGCCAGGCGACGACGGTGCCTATCCGATCGCGATTCCTGGTGTCTCTAAGACTGTCTAAGCAACTGCGACCACGGAAATTGTGACTGCTGAAATGTCGACACTGGTTGGCACTGTAGCGATCGTGGATTTTATAATGGCCTGTCGGAGATATTTCCGGCAGGCCATTTCTTCTGCGCTCGAGTAAACGGTGAGCAGCTACGGACTTTGATCGGATCGGAAAGCTTCCTGAATGGTTAAGCTGACTCACGAAATCATTGACTATCAGTTACTGACGGAGCAGATGCGATCGCATCAGGCAGGTGCGGTCGTCTTGTTTCTAGGCACGGTTCGTGAGATGACCAGTGGGCGACAGACGCTGGCTCTCGATTACGACGCGTTTCCCGAAATGGCCGTCGCCAAGATGGAAGAACTTGAAGCTGAAGTTCGCGAACGCTGGCCGGTCACCAATGTGGGAATCGTTCATCGCCTCGGCCATCTGGAACTCGGCGAAATCAGCGTCGCCGTCGCCGTTAGCAGCCCACACCGCGAACTGGCATTCGAAGCCGGAAAGCACCTGATTGATACACTGAAGGTGACCGTTCCTGTCTGGAAGAAAGAAAACTGGTCAGATGGCACCACCGAGTGGGTTCACCCAGGAACTGGTGAGGCGATGACCGAATCGCCCCCGTCCTTTTCCTGAGATCATGGAAAACCAAACAACAAATTCCCGGTAACTTTGTGTGCCGTTTCGTGTTTCGGGATACAATCAGTTCCCTTCTCCTGCCACTTGTCTCTGACTCATCTGCCATACCCCATGTCCGACAAACTCATCGACAGCTTCGGCAGAGTTCATAACAACCTGCGGATCAGCGTGACCGATCGCTGTAACATCCGCTGCTTCTACTGTATGCCCGCTGACAATGTCGAATTCATGAACCGTAAGGAGCTGCTCAGCTTCGAAGAAATGGAACGGTTCGTCCGTATTGTGGCACCGCTCGGCGTTAACAAAATACGACTAACCGGCGGCGAGCCGCTCGTTCGGAGAGATTTGCATCAGCTTATCCGAAAACTGATGACCATCGATGGGATATCCGACATCGGCCTGACGACAAATGGCATCCTTTTCGGTGAACAGGCTCAACAACTGTTCGAAGCGGGCCTCAGCCGAGTAAACATCAGCCTGGACGCGTTGGATGCTGGACGGTTCAAAGAGATCACTCGACGAGAAGGTTACGAAAAAGTTGTCGAAAGCATTCACATCGCCAAAGCAGTCGGTTTCGATCCGGTCAAGGTTAACGCGGTGTCGATCCGCGGCATGACGGAAGATCAGATTGTTCCCTTCGGACAATTCGCACGAGACACCGATGTTGACGTCCGCTTCATCGAATTCATGCCGCTCGACGCTGACAACGCCTGGGAACGCGACAAAGTCTTGTTCGCTTCTGAAATCATTGAATGCCTGACTCGCGAAATCATGCCGCTGGTCCCGGTCGGCGAATTCGACCCCAGCGCACCGGCTACCGAGTTTCAGTTCGAAGATGGAATCGGTCGAGTTGGGTTCATCGCTTCTGTCAGCCAGCCGTTCTGCATGAACTGCAATCGTTTTCGAATCACGGCGGACGGCAAACTTCGCAACTGTCTGTTCAGTCTGGAAGAGACTGATCTCAAGACGATGCTCCGTGACGGTGCCGACGACGCGGCCATCATTCAGGCAGTCCGTGAATCGATTACCGCCAAGAAAGAAGGGCACGAGATCAACACCGCCAGGTTCATTCAACCCGATCGACCGATGCACTCAATCGGTGGATGATTCCTGACGATCAGCGATCTTGCGAAAGCGCTCTGGGCCACGCATACTCATCCCCTGCCAACTCGCCAGTCGGGGTTCGTGCCATGAAAAGTCTTCTTCTCGCCTGCATGCTCTTGCCTGTGCAGAGTCTGTTGCTGAATTCATTCGCCATCGCTCAGCCGATGGTCTACACGACAACTCCGCTGCAGACGAACGGCGACCGCTTCTTCGAATCGACAAACATGAGCTGGTCGTTGCGTGGCTCGAATTCCTTTGCGACCTTCGGCGGCCCGAATATCGGCGTCCCGCGCTTCGGCAGCTACAACCCGAACGCTGGTCTCTCATCCGGCTGGGCATTCAACTCGGGTAAGTTTTCGGGCGACTTCCGATTTAATTTCTCGCAGGGTTTCGAGCGGTTCAGCACAACGACTACCCCGTCGGTAATGACAACCAACGGGCAACCTGGATATTTCTTCAGCGGAGTTCGTACGCCGTTTGTCTATTCGCTCGTCCCAGTCGTTCCTCCTGGTGGTGCGTTTTTTACCGCTCCAGACCCAGCCTTTCACCAACAACTCCAACAACCGGCGACGATCGCGGAACGAGTTCTTCGAGGCGACATTCTTCTGCCGAAATCTCATTCGGCACCTCATCCTGTCGCCGGTTCCGGCAATCCGCCAGGCACCGCTGCTCCCGCCGATCCAACAGTCGCGCGAACCAATGCCGCCTTTTCATGGTTTCAGGACAACTCCCAACGGCACATTTCCGTAGCGAATCAGCATCCAGCAGTGCCGGTAACCAATTTGCAGCCTGATCTACCACCGAAACATCAAACGACCAATGCGCTGACGACCGATGAGCTGACGGACGCCGGCAAGCCACGGGTCGCCTCCGCGTCATCGCGCGAGGTCTCGGCTTCTCAACGCATCGCGGAAGTGTATTTCGAGCGAGGTCTCACTGCCGAGAGCCAGGGTGATACCACAACAGCTGCGTTCCTGTTCCGCATGGCGGCAGAGCGGGCGACTGGAAAACTGAAAGATCAGATCGATCAGAAAACTCAATCGCTGATATCCAATTGAGTAACTGGGGCGATGTTGTGAAACCTCAATTCCAGTGCGAAACAAGCAGATGCTATTCCGAGACGCCTTCACCAGAATCCACTTCGCAGTTCGGCAGTGCCATTCGAAGCTGCTTCAACCCATCCGCTGAGAGTCTCGAACCGACCAGTGTCAGCTGCTTGAGATTCTGAAGCTGTATCAATTCGTCGATACCGGCATCATCAACCTTAGCCCCGACGAGATTCAAGCTGCTTAGTTGAGTCATCTGCGAAAGTGGTTTCAATCCGGCATTCGTGATCTTCGGACCGGCAAAGCCTTCCGAGTAAAGCAGCGTCAGACTGGCAAGTTTCTTCAAGGACGCCAGCTGGATCAGCCCCGCGTCGGTTACTGATGTCAGACTGAGATCAAGCTCTCGCAGATTCGAAAACGGCTTCAAATCTTTGAGTGTCTCATCGTTGATCGCGTCCCCGTATAGATTCAGGACTTCGAGTCCCTGTAGAGCAACCAGCTTCTGTAATCCGGCCGCCGAAATACGGTCCGGTTCAAAAGCCGTCTTCTTCAGATTGAGTGCCTGCAGTTGTTTCATCCGAGACAGCACATCGCAGCACGCATCAGTCACGTTGTCACAGATTTCCAGATCGAGAGCGACGAGGTCTGACAACTCAGCGAAATGTTCAAGGCCTGATGGACCAATGCTCGTTCCAGTCGCGATGAGAACTCGCAGGCCGTTCGCGTCTTTCAGAGGCTCGAACGCTACATCATCGACACCTCTGCAAACCCCAAGGTTTAGCCCGACAAGCCGCTTCACGACTGCCACCTGGCGGATGCCCGCTCCACTGATGCGAGATCCGGCGACGTCGAGGATAAACGCCGACTTCAGCTGCCGTAGTTCTTTGACGACGGTCTCGCTCAACGCTCCGTCGACACCGATATGCCGATCCGACAGGGCGATGACGGCAAGCGGCCCTTGCCCGTCGTTGACCGCAAACTGGTACATTCCTCGCCGACTCTCCTGTGCCTTCGCGGCGACGAATTCAACAGCGGCACCCAGTCGGACCAGTTCCGCAAACTCCGGAGAGACGGTTAGTGGAGTCGGCTGCGGCACAGTCGGCACCTCGCTCCGAAGGTCGTAGGCAAATAAATCGCCCTGCTCACGAACAAAGAGTTTGCCGTCGGCAATTACCGGATGCGACCAGCTGTCGCCACCGGCAACTGGCAGTTTGAATGTTCCCTTGAGGCGATAATCTTCCGCATTCGCTTCGATCAGCGCGACGACTCCATCCTGATAATGAAAGTAGAGATGACCGTCAGCCGCGACGATCGAGGCGGACCCGGTGCCTGGTCCTCTTTGTTTCCAGGCAACTTTTCCGGTCGAGAATTCGAGGCACGTCGGCAGACCGTTGTTGCTGCCGTGGCCTCCATAAACATGATCGCCAATCAGAACGAACCCGCCGTGGTGATTCTGAAAACGGTTGCCAGTCAATCGGTACACTTCGCGTGCCGTTACTCCCGTCTGAGATTCGTCACGTTCAATTTTCAGCAGCACGCCGCCGGCGTGATATCCGTTTGCGGAAAACACAAAGTCACCCCGACCGAGGGGAGTTGGGATATTCGCCGTCTGGTTCGAAATGTCGTTGTAACCCCACAGGAATCGGCCGGTCATTGCATCAACGCCAATCAGCCCGCGTCCAACCAGCTGAACGTACTGTCGAACACCTGCGGCGTGCGAAATGACAATCGACGAAAACGCCGCGCCGTCCCTTCCTTTCGTACCGATGTCCGGCATTGTTGATTTCCAGATCGCGTCGCCAGTCCGCCGATCGAGCGCAACGACCATCGCGTCGGCTCCGCCAGGAGTGCAGATCAGCCGGTCTCCGTCGATCAGTGGCGACTCGCCATAGCCGCGACCCGACATCAACCGACCACCAAACTCCTTCACAAAACTGCGCTGCCACACGATTCTGCCATCTGGCACGTTCAGGCAGACAAGTTCACCATCGGGATCAACTGCGTAAACGAAATCGTCATGAACAGTCGGCGTTGCCATGACATTGCGTGCCGTCGTCCCGATTTTCCTTGCCCATCTCTGCTGGCCAGTACGGAGTTCCAGAGCAACACAATACACATCGTCCGCGATCCGACCCGTCGTGAAGATAAGTCCTTTTGACACGACAACGCTGGAATACCCCTTGCCGATTCCTGACGCTCGCCATTGGAGCGCCGGACCCTCGACTGGCCAGGAATCAATCAGGCCGGTTTCATTTGAGACGGCGTTGCGATTCGAACCTCGCCAGCAGGGCCAGTCATCCGCCCGCGCCAAGGCACTCGCGGTCGTCGCCGCGAGTAAGACGATCGAGGATCTCCAGTCAAAGAAAATGGAGTTGCTGTCCCGCATGTCACTTTTTCCGTGAGCATCGCATCGCGCGATTAGTTGCTGTCCCGGTGTCATACTTTGCGTTGCGTGAGAAGCCACGTCTTCGCCTGAGAGAAAATCGATTTACGTTGTCCGCTGACTGCTTACAACAGACCCCGAACAACTTCGCCGCGTGAGATTGGCAGCGGTTGTCCCTGACGATTATTGATGTGGGTGCGTGGGTCGATCCCTTTCAGATGGAACATCGTGGCCGCGATATCCCACGGAGCGACATCGTTGGCAATCGGGTAGGCGGCGCTTCGATTCGATTCTCCATACGTCTTCCCACGCGAAATGCCGCCGCCAGCCAGCAGCATCGAATAGCAATCCGGCCAGTGATCCCGCCCGGCGTCCTTGTTGATTTTCGGCGTGCGTCCGAATTCTCCGAGACAAACAACGAGCGTGGAATCCAGTAGTCCGCGCGTGTCGAGGTCTTCAAGAAACGTCGCCAGAGCCTGGTCAAACGGCGGCAACATCTTTCGCAGACGCGAATAATTCCTGCTATGAGTGTCCCACTGGTCGGCATTGAGTTTCGACCAGTTGACTGTGATCAGTGGAATGTGAGCTTCCACAAGCCGACGTGCCATCAGCAGAGTTTGTCCAAACCGCGTGCGAGTGTACGAGTCTCGCAGAGGCTGAGACTCACCAGCCAGGTCGAATGCTTGCCGAGTGTCGGACGAACCGAGTAATCCGAATACCCGGTCGTACAGATCGCCAAATCCCGATAGCTGGCGATGCATCCCGGTCCGCTCCGCCGACTCAATCGACGCAAGCAATTGCCGGCGACCGGTCAGGCGGCTTTGTTCAACATCTTCCGGGAGCGTGACCCCGTCGACTCGAAATGACCTCTCTCCGGGATCGTCCGGAACTCGTAGTGCGTCGAATCCGGGGCCGAGAAATCCTGCGTTCTGACCAGCCAGTGGCGGCCGCGCCCCCTGGTGCATCACCGGACCCAGCACGACAAAATCCGGCACCGGTCGAGTCGCTGGAGCCAGCCTGCTCACCATCGAACCATACGTCGGAAAATCATCGGGTTGCGCGGTTGTGTTCGTGCCGGGAAATGGATGCGGATAGCCAGTCAACGCCGTGTAAGCCGCCGAGCCATGCTCGAAATCACGATGAGTCACTGACCGCACGAGCGTGTATCGATGAGCCTGTTCGGCGAGCTTCGGAAGCTGCTCGCTGATCTGAGTTCCGGCGACGCTGGTTGAGATCGGCTGAAACTCGCCACGCAGAATGGACGGCGCTGCAGGCTTTGGATCCCATAGGTCCTGCTGACCCGGACCTCCCCACAAGAAGATGACAACAACCGACTTCGCTTGACCGAACCGAGCCTCGCCTGATAACCCCGTTTGAACCTCAGCGGCCGCCAGCAGGTCCGTCAACGTCACGCCGAACGCAGCCGAGGAACCAACCTCCAGCAAACGTCGCCTTGTGACGCGACACGGCGACTGATGACCGTGGTGCTGAGTGAATTCTCTGCTCATTCTGTCTCGATTGAAGGATTCACAGTTCGATTCCGCAAGTCACTTTTTTCTTACTTCTGTTCTCAGTTGTCGCGCTAACACCGTGTCCCCTTCACGCTGCGGATGCGTCGTCCGGCTTCGGCAGTGAGAATTGTGAAGGCGACTACCGGCAACAGCTACTGACCGTGTAATACGAACTAGCGGGCACTCACGCCAGGATCTCGCTGACGACTCGACCGTGGACATCAGTCAGGCGAAAGTCACGACCGTTGTAACGATAGGTCAGTCGCTCATGGTCAAGGCCCATCAGGTGAAGCAGCGTCGCATGCAGATCGTGAATGTGTACTCGATCCTGAACAGCGTAGTAGCCGTACTCGTCAGTGGCTCCGAAATGGAAACCCGGCTTCAGACCGCCGCCAGCCAGCCACCAGGTAAATCCGTGCGGATTGTGATCGCGGCCGTCATTGCCTTCGGCTGTCGGTGTGCGACCGAACTCTCCGCCCCACATCACCAGCGTGTCCTCCAGAAGGCCCCGTTGATGCAGATCGGTCAGCAATCCTGCGATTGGTTTATCGACGGCGTGTGCAAGCTTCGGATGATGCTTCACGAGATTCGAATGGTCGTCCCAGGTGATACTCTCGCCTTCGCGGTGCGTGCACTGGATGAAGCGGACGCCGCGTTCCGCCAGTCGTCTTGCCAGTAAACACTGCCGCCCGAAGGCCGACGTCGCCTTGTCGTCAGTCCCGTAAAGCTGGTGAGACTCTTTTGACTCCTGGCTGAGATCAAGAGCTTCGGGCGCTTGCCGCTGCATCCGGAACGCCAGTTCGAACGTCCGGATACGCGCATCGAGTCCGGCAGTCGGGCCAACATCCGAGAACTGAAGTTGATTCAACGACTGGAGCAGGTCCAGCTTTCGGCGCTGCAGTGCTGCAGGCGCCGACGCCTGCAGGTCGTTGATCGTGGCCGCCTGGCCGTGAATCCGCACGCCCTGATGTTGAGCCGGCAGGAACGAACCGCCGTAATTCTGCACGCCCCCGTGGTTCAAGGTTGGATCGATCGTCACGAATGCCGGCAGGTTGCTGTTCTCTGTGCTCAGCCCATAACTGATCCACGCACCCATGCTCGGGCGGACAAACGTGTCCGATCCCGTGTGAATCTTCAGCAGCGCTCCGCCGTGAGCTGCATTCGAGCCATGCAGCGAATGCACGAACGTCAGTTTGTCAACGTGCTGCGCCACGTGCGGAAACAGCTCACTGACTGCCGAGCCCGACTCTCCGTATTGACGAAACTTCCACGGGCTGCCGAACAGGTTTTTCGTGCCGCGAAACTGAACGCGCGGTTTGTCAAACGGCAGCGGCTTGCCATGGTCACGGTCGAGTTGCGGCTTATGGTCGAACGTGTCAATCGACGAAGGTCCACCATACATGAACAGGAAGATTACCCGCTTGATCTTCGGGGCGACTCGTGGCAATCCAACAGGCGAACCAGCCACCGCCTGCTCCGACAACAAACCAGCCAGAGCCGGCATGGCGAAACCTGCGGCGGCATTCTGCAGCATCTGTCTTCTGGACGCATTCATGGAACATTCTACCGGAGGTGGATGAACTCGTTGGAGCAGAGCATCGTGTGGGTAATGTGTTGCCAGGCCAGCAACGAGACGGCTGCGTGGTCTTTTTCGTCAGTTGCCTCTACTTCCAGTAGTTCGGACGCTACCAGTTCCGAGAAGGCCGCCGCCATCGTCGACTTCTCGCGAGCGGACGCGGGACGACCGTAAAGAACCCGGTGCAGCCAGTCCACTTGTTGCTCAAGACGTGCCGACTGATTGGCGACCTGTCTCGCCAACTCCTTCGCCCGGTCAGTCACCAGCGGGTTGTTCATCAGAAATAAAGCCTGCTGAGCCACCATCGTCTGTGGTCGCCGAGCGACATGCTGGCCGCTGTCGGATACATCGAAAACCGAAAAGAGCTGGTAGCCCCGGACTCGAACCGACGGCAAATAGACCGATCGTCGAAAGCTGTCGTACGCCACGTCGCCCGGCAACATCGTTACGCGTTTCTTGTTTGCGGCCTTGAACAGACTACCTCCGACCGTTCGATCCAGTTCGCCCGTAACGGCCAGCAACGAGTCACGCACGGCTTCTGCTTCAATCCGTCGAACCGGGTAACGTCCGAGCAGTCGATTTTCTGGATCACGCTCTGCGGTGTCCGCGTTGAAGCGACTGCTCTGCCGGTAAGTCGCCGAATTCATCATCAGGCGATGCATGTGCCCGATCGACCACCCACTCTCGACAAACTCACTCGCCAGAAAATCAAGTAGTTCCGGATGCGATGGCTGTTCGCCTCGGATTCCGAAATTGGACGAGGTAAGAACCAGCCCAGCACCAAAGTGATGTTGCCAGATTCGATTCACCATCACGCGCGCAGTGAGCGGGTTCTTCGAACTGGCGATCCAGTTCGCCAGTTGAAGCCGACCGTTCTCATTCGGCGGCACCGTAACCGGCATCAGCGCGGACGCAAACACCTTCGGAGTACTGCGAGCGGTCACCGTACTCGCAAGTTTCAGATGGCTTCCTCGAAGATGTACCGCCAGATCGACCGGAGGCAACTCACCGATGCACATCACGAGACTGGGTACTGGCGTCCTGGCTTCGAGTTGCGTGATTTGCGTCTTAAGGCTGGCGATCCTCCGAGTTCGCTCAGCGTCCGGTTTTGAAACCTCAACAGCATCACTGAACGAGAATGCTGCTCCTGCCGCACCGTCCTTGACGATCCCTGTCCTGGTTGAGACTCCGACCAATCGACCGACTACACCGCCCTGCTCCTTCCCCACAACCGCGCCGTCGGCGGTTTGATCGAAATTCCAGTGAATCAGAGGGGTCTGTCGTGGCGAGCGTTTCTTCAATAGAAGTTCAATCTCCGACTGCCGCAGCGCAGTATCAAAGATTTGCACCTCGTCGACATCGCCGGTGAACTGCCACTCCTGGGACGCTTCCCGCCGGCCAACGCTGATTGTGCTGAAGTGCGAGGTCGCTACGTTTGAAGCCGTCGCCGCTTCACCACCGTCGACAAACAGCCGCAGTCGTGTGGAAGCCGCGTCGAACGTGACAGCGAGGTGATGCCATTCCTCGAACAGGACTGGCTGGGCCGCCGCAATGATCGTGTGAGAACCAGAGCCGTGATTCCAGACAACTCGGGGAGTGCTACCTTGATCGAATCCCAGACTGTGCCCTTGATCCGCCCCTGCGTAAGTTGCTGAGATGACCGCTCCCAGCTTTTGCGGACTATTGATGCGAACCCAGGCCGCCCATGTGGTTGATTTCAGCGTTGGAAGTTTCGTCGCGAGAATCGCTTTGCTGGCCTTGTTCTGACCGTTGCTCTTCTCCGGTTCCGAAGCGCCAAGTTCAGCCAGCAACTCCTGAAGTTGTCTCTTCTCGCCGATCAGTTTCTCAATCGTGGCCCGCATTTCAGCCGGCGTTACGTCGACCTCCAACCATTCGGAAACACCACCGGGTTCGCGAAACACGTCGATGACCTTCGTGCTGCGAAAGATGCCGGCCATCGCGTAATAGTCTTCGGTCGAGATCGGGTCGAACTTGTGGTCGTGACATCGAGCACAGCCGAATGTCATCCCCAGAAACGTCAACCCGGTGACGTCCAGTTGCTCATCCACGATGTCAATCAGCAGCTTGTCCGTGTCGGCCTCGGCGAGCATTTTCGGGCCGAGCATCAGGAAACCGGTGGCGGTCAACAACACTCGACGGCGTTCTTCATTTCCGTGGTCCGGCAGCAGATCTCCCGCCAGCTGCTCGCGGATGAAGTCGTCGTACGGTTTGTCCTCGTTGAACGACTGCACAACGTAGTCCCGATATTTCCAGGCGTTCGCGTGGGCATAGTTAATATCGCCGCCGTTGGAATCGCCGTAACGGGCCAGGTCCAGCCAGTGTCGACCCCACCGTTCGCCGTAATGTGGAGACTTCAGCAATCGATCGATCAGACGGTCGAACGCATCTTCGCGATCGTCGTTGACAAATGCGTCCATCTCGCCGAGCGTCGGCGGAAGTCCTGTGAGGTCGAATGTCGCTCGTCGCAACAGCGCGAACTTATCCGGAGCGGGATTGGGACTCAGCCCACGCTTACGAAGCGCCGCGAGTACGAAACGGTCAATGTCATTGCGAGGCCACAGTTCTTCATCCATCGGTGGAACCTGGACTGCTTCAACTGGCTGCAACGACCACAGTTCTTTCCGTTGTGGTGGCGGCTGATGATTGCCACTTCGCGGCTCCGGATCCGTCACACGCGGATCGAACGCGCCGTTTTCAATCCAGACTTTCAGGATGGCGATCTCTCGCTCAGGAAGCTTGCCATCCGGCGGCATCTGCAGTTCGGAATCTGAGTAGTCCACCGCCTTCAACAGCAGACTCTTCTCGGGATGCTCGGGAACAATCGCCGGGCCGGAGTCTCCGCCCATTACCCACCCGGCACGACTGTCAAGCACGAGTCCGCCTTCGGCCGAATCCGCAGCGTGACTGTGGCATTCGTAGCAGTGCTTCTTCAGGAGAGGCAGCACGAATTCGGAGAAGTACTTCGAACTGCTCGTTGTCTTTTCCGCAGCATCGGCAGCATGCGATTCCAGATAACCAGCATGCAGGAGCACACCAACCAGCAACATGGACAACCACCGCACGCAGGCAGTCTCCGAGCCATTGTCCTGCTGCGCAGTCATTCGATACTTCTTTCAACCAGAGTGAACGACCGTCGCCATACAGCGGCCCCGGCAGAGTCGGCTCAGAATTCCCGAAACAGCTTGTCGCACTCGTGACAGTGTGGTCGCTTCAGCGTGGAAATTCGACTCAGGACCAAGTTGAGGGAGCCTATTCTGCCGAGAACCGCTCGCAGGAGTTTCTGCTTTGCCAGGCCGCGTCTACGAAGACTTCGTCCCGCAGTTCGCCAGTGCCGAGGGAAAGAACGGCGGGCAGTTCGACACGCCGCGCAGTGTGGCCCGCGTGCTGATCGAGATACTCGCACCGTACAAGGCGGGAGTCTACGATCCCTGCTGCGGCTCGGTCAGCATGGTCGTCCAGAGCGAAAAGTTCGCCGAAGAACACAGCGGTCGCAAGTGTTTGGCGACAATCTCATTCTGCTACACTGAAACTTTCGCAAAGCCAGCTGATTCAAGCAGCTGGCATAGTCTTCGTTCCACCGCTCCGATGCCGACTTTCAGACCGTCATCAAGTAGAACAGCAACATGCCTTCGATCAGCAAGACGAACTCCAAGCCCGAAATCTACCTGAAGGCCCAGTTGAGCGAAGTTACCATCACACCCCTACTCTGTGGGCGAGTAGTCGTTGATAAGAATGATTCGTGCTCCTTCTGAATTCCCCCCAAAGCTCGTAGTGTTCAACCGCATGGCAACCAAAGAATCAAAGAACAAGCCGAGTAAGCCCACCGCGATTGACTGCTTCGCGGGCTGTGGCGGCATGTCGCAAGGCTTCAAGCAAGCGGGCTTCGAAGTCATCGGGGCGATCGAGATCGATGCGGCTGCCGCTGGCGTCTTCGAGTTGAATCACCCGAATGCTCACATGTGGTCGCAAGACATCCGCACGGTGCACTCCGAGGCCATCTTGATGCAATTGGGTATCGAAGCGGGCGAACTCGATCTTTTGGGCGGCTGTCCACCGTGCCAAGGGTTTTCGACGCTGCGAACGTACAACGGTGGGCGGCGAGTGCGTGACAGCCAGAACGACTTGATCTTTGAGTTCCAACGTCTCGTGATTGGACTTATGCCGAAGCGGGTGATGATGGAGAACGTACCCGGCCTGCTCGAGAATCAGCGACTCAGGAAGTTCCGAGCAGCATTGAAAGGGGCAGGGTATGAGGTAAAAGTCGATGTATTGAACGTCGGAGAGTATGGGGTGCCGCAGCGCCGCCGCCGCTTGGTACTGCTGGCGAGTCGGGTGGCGTCGGTCGCGTTTGCGAAACCATCCAAGAAGTCTCGCACAGTGCGCGACGCGATCGGAACGATGCCCACTGCTGGCACGAGCGGCGATGAACTACACGACCTTCCGGAGAAACGTTCTCGCCGCGTGGCCGCTCGCATCCGTCGGATCCCCGCCGATGGAGGCAGCCGAGCGTCACTGCCAAGGCATCTAAAGTTGGAATGTCACAAGAACTCCGACGGCTTCAAGGATGTCTACGGGCGCATGGCTTGGGATCAGCCAGCGCCAACGATCACGACCGGTTGCTTCAATCCTTCCAAGGGCCGCTTCCTTCACCCAGAAGAGGACAGAGGGATCACGATGCGCGAGGCCGCGTTGCTCCAGTCGTTTCCGATGTCGTACAAGTTCCCAATCACGCTGGGAAAGGTGAAAATCGCGACAATGATCGGCAACGCGCTTCCGCCGCGTTTTATCAAGTGTCATGCACAACAACTGCTTTCCGACCAACGCACGCAGTGCATGAGCACAAGGAGCCGATGAATGGCGAAGAAGACACTAGCCGACGAAGTCAACAGCTCTGAGACGGTGCCATTCACAATTCACCCCAGAGTGTTCAAGGCATTGGGCACGGACCTCGTCACCAATGACGTAGTGGCGATCATCGAACTGGTGAAGAACGCCTATGACGCCTATGCGACCGTCGTTGACGTACGGTTCATCGAAGAGGAAGACCATTGGTTGCTAGAGATCGAAGATAACGGCTCGGGTATGAGCCGTTCGACGATTGAAGAAGCTTGGTGTACTGTCGCCACGCCATATCGCAAGGCCCACCCAGTTGCCAAGCACAAGGGTAAGCGCGACCGTCTGACGTCTGGAGACAAGGGGCTTGGCCGTTTGTCAGCTGCGAGGCTCGGCACGAATCTGGAAATGATCACACAGACGGCGAAGGGCGACTGTTGGACTCTTCAGGTGGATTGGGAGCAATTGGCAACGGCCACTAACCTCAATCAGTGTGTCGCAACAATCAAGCGGACAGAGCGATCACCGTTCAAGTCATCCGGCACTCTACTCCGAATTCTTCCAATACGGACTGAGTGGAACGATCAGACTTGGGATGATCTTCGCGATAATCTCGCCCGGCTGCTTCCGCCCTTTGATGTCACGAACGACTTCGCGATTCGGTTGAGCACGCCAGAATGGTCTGGCGATGCCATCAATGTTACGCCACCCAAGTTTCTGAAGCACCCAAAGTACTGCATTCGCGGAACAGTGGAACACTCGGGAAAAGTGCGATACGAATACAAGTTCAGTTCGGTTCAAGGCGAGGGGCAGCGCGCGGCGACGGGGACGATCAACTGGGGCCAGATCAAAGAACAGTCTGACGACGCGACACTCGAAGGAATGGATAGCCCCGAATTCGGGCCGTTCACTTTCGAGCTGCGTGCTTGGGACAACGCTTCAGACGATCTCCAGGAAATCGCCGAACGATTCGAGCTAAAGAAATCGTCGGTAAAGCAGGACATCAAGGCGTACAAGGGTATTGCTGTCTACCGGGACGGTGTGCTGGTGTTGCCGAAGTCCGAAGGTACGCGTGATTGGTTGGGGCTCGACGTCCGCCGAATCGGCAAGGTCGGCAAGCGGATGAGCACCACTCAGATGATTGGCTATGTTGCCATTTCCGCCACTGAGAACCCCGAGATAGAAGACACAAGCGATCGAGAACGGCTGGCGGCAACTCGGGAAGTTTCGGCGTTCGAGGAGACGCTACGTGTCATCGTTTCAGTCATGGAGAACGAGCGGCAGAAGGACCGCCACGAGGTGCTCAAGGAACCAAAAGTGTCCGCCCTGTTTGCACAGCTCAGCGCTAAACACTTAGTCTCCAACGTGGCTGAGATCGCGAGCGAAGGCGGATTTGCCTCGGAAGCACTGCCGCTGATCGAAGAATTCAGCGACAACCTCGACAAGGCACGCGAGGAGATTGAATCGCGGTTCGTGTACTACAGCCGATTGGCCACTGTCGGCACCATCGCACACATGTTGATCCACGAAGTTCGTACCCGAACCACTGTACTCGACCACGTACTTATCTGGCTCGGAGAGCGAATGGCCAAAACTGCCGACGAAAAAGAGCCGACGGCCAAGATAGAAATGGGACGCAGGGCTGTTGCTGCGCTCGACAAATTGGCGAATACGTTCGCGCCGCTCGCCAATCGCAAGTTCAAGCGGCGGATGCGCAGCGCCTGCATTGAAGAGAGCGTCTTGCGGTGCTTGCTGATGCTCGAAGGTGACTTGAAGGCCGCGAAGATCGCAATCTCAACGCCCAGGGACACGGTGACTGAAGTCGCCGCGGATCCGGGCGAACTCGATGCTGTGCTGCTCAACATCTTAAGCAACGCGATCTACTGGCTGTCCCATAAGGGCGTCGCGGACCGCAAGATCGAGATTCGCATCCGCAAGATCGCGGGTGGTAAACGCGCGTCGGTCGAAGTGCGTGACTCCGGCCCCGGCGTTGCCGAGGAGGATGCAGAGAACATCTTCTGGCCGGGAGTGACTAACAAGCCCGGCGGTATCGGCATGGGGCTGACGGTGGCGTCGGAACTCGTTGCTGAATACGAAGGCAAACTTGCTCTTGATCGCAAGGGCAAGCTCGGCGGTGCGACGTTCCTCTTTGATCTCCCTTTAAAGTAGCTCGGCGGAGCCAGACCCATGAAGAGTGTTCTGATTATCGACGATGAGCAAGACATTGCCGATGTCGTGAAGCTGGCGATCGAGGAAGGCATTGAGGGAATTGCCTGCACCATCGAAGTCGATTTCGCGAAGTCCGCCGACCGCATTGCCTTGCTCCGCCCCGACGCGATCGTGCTGGACCTGATGGAGGGGCATCAATCAACGAACCTTCCGGGCCAGCAGACGTGGAAATCAGTGTGGGAGAAGACCTTTTGTCCGATCATTATCTACACCGGTTCCGATGCCGACTTGCAACCGCCGGTCCCAGAAAATCACCCATTTATCAAGCGGATCCAGAAGGGTGGCGGCACACAGACTCGCGTTGTTGAGGCACTCATAGGTTTCGCACCTGCCGCTGAATCGGTATGCAAACTGCGCGACGAAGTTGACGCGGTGATCCACAAAGTGTTGCGTGATACCGCTGGCGAAGGCCACATGCCGACGAACGATGCCGCTTACTTGCTCCACGCTGGTCGGCGACGGATTGCCGCTTCTATGGACGATCCAACCGTAAGCGACAATCGCAAAATGGCGAGCTGGGAAATCTACCTTTTGCCCGCGATCGGTCAGGATTGTCTCACCGGAGACATCCTTCTCAAACGCGGCGATTCAAAGGCCTCTGCAGAGAGCTATCGGCTCATGCTCAGCCCTTCGTGTGATTTGGCTCGGGGCGGGAAGATCGCAAGCGCACTCGTCGCAAAGTGCCTCGCGCCTGCTGTGATGGTCGAAAAGTTCAAAAAGGCAGTAGAGTCATCGGGCGCCAAAGATCTCAAGAACCAGTTGAAGAGTTTGGCGCTGTCTCAGGGTACATGGAACGGATGGTTCCCGCTGCCCGCGTTTGCTGACATTATCCCCGGCTCTGTGGCGAACCTCAAAGACCTTGAACTAATCCCCATCGCATCCATTGGCCACGCCGATCCCACGACACCGGGATTCGATCGGATCGCATCGATCGACAGCCCGTTCCGAGAGCAAGTCGCATGGGCCTACCTCACCACGGCGGCGCGTCCCGGCATGCCCGATCGCGACTTGAAGCCCTGGGCGGAACAACTTGTGAAGGCTGCATCAACGTCCTAAACGCCGTTGACCGTTTTGCCGAACGTCTCATTCATCCGCTTACCTGGTACCCCCATCGAGCAGAACGAAACCAACACGCGAGCCGTCTTCGGCGAGGACGTCTCGGTCTACGACATCCAGCGAGCCGTCATCGACAAGGCCACGGTGCCGATCTACTACGAAAGCCGCATCGCCAAGCTGAGCCTGAACGAAGCCGAATTGCCCAAGGTCGATTTCGAGTTCGAGGACGTCACCGAAGGGCCGGATGCCGACAATACAGCAGCGACGGCGGTCTGGGCGCTAAGGAACAGTCCCGAGATAACTTCCCGATTTGTGCAGGAACAAAGCAACCCGAAGCGCCAGCGAGGGACTGAAACTGACGAGCTTTCCTCGCTGGCGCTTCGGGTTACTTTTCGGAAGTTGATCCGGGACTATTTCTAAATCAGCCTGGAATGGCCGAGAACCTGAAACA
Organism: Planctomycetota bacterium; assembly: GCA_027624335.1. Lineage (GTDB taxonomy): Bacteria > Planctomycetota > Planctomycetia > Planctomycetales > Planctomycetaceae > JABMPE01. The sequence continues at coordinate 11,722 of JAQBWV010000002.1, read as the reverse complement.
GACCGATAGGTCGTGGCTAAAAGCCACGTTGCCGGAGATTCGGAGAAAGGCATACCCTTCGTACTTGACGACGGACTGCCGGCTGAATTCAGAAATTGAACCTCGACATCCGAAAGGCCGAACATGGAAGTTCGACGCTTGATATTGAGTTGCCTCACGGCCTCACTTCTCTGCGGCTGTGCAGTGACCACCAGTTCGAAAGAGACGACATCGAAAGACACCGAAACAACGGATCTGACTCCCTGGCTTGGAGTCCTCGCCTGGGCACTCGGTAGTCACGACCACGACGACTGCTGCAAATGCAGGAAGTGCAAGCATTGACAGAACGATAAGTTCCGTCATGTTTTCATGCTGCCCCCGCCTGAGGGGTCGACTGCCAGTTTTCAGTCAAGCGTGTCTGCGCGGCACGCTTCCGCGTCGAAGGTAGTTCTCAGCATGAAACAAGCTCCGCTGGTCTTTCTGTTCCGCTTTGTACTTATTGTGGCGTGCTTTGCTTCGCCAGCTCTGTTGCTGGCCGAGAGGCCTCAGCAACCCAACGTTCTCCTGATCCTGGCTGACGATCTGGGCTTTTCAGATCTGGGGTGTTATGGCGGAGAAATATCGACACCGAATCTCGACATGATTGCCGGGAACGGGTTGAGATTCAGCCAGTTCTATAACACCGCGCGATGCTGGCCGACACGGTCTGCTCTGCTGACTGGCTACTACGCACAGCAGATTCGTCGCGACACGTTACCAGGCATTACCTCCGGTAGCAGAGGCACTCGTCCCGACTGGGCCGTACTCGTTCCTCGACTTCTGAAATCCGCTGGTTATCGGTCTTACCACACCGGCAAATGGCATATCGACGGCATGCCACTCGCAAACGGCTTTGACCATTCTTATTACCTGAAGGATCAGGGACGCTTCTTCAATCCGACACAACACTGGATAGACGACGTGCCTCTGCCGCCGGTCAAAAAGAATTCGGGCTTCTACGCAACGACCGCACTGGCCGATCACGCTGTCGAGGTTCTGCAGGATCACGCCGAGCAGCACTCGGATAAACCGTTCTTCCAGTATCTTGCGTTTGCCGCTCCGCATTTTCCGCTGCATGCCCTGCCGGAAGACATCGCTGTCTACAAAGACACGTACACCGAAGGCTGGGATTCCATTCGTGCAAAGAGGTGGCAGCGCATCCGACAGATGGGTCTGCTGAACAACGAAGCCGTCAGCGAACTTTCACGGGTCGAGCAGGATCTCGGACCACCGTACGACTTTCCCGAAGCGTTCAAAGTGCTCGGCAACGGCGAAGTCAACAGGCCGCTGCCCTGGACCAGGCTGACTGAAGAGCAGAGACAGTTTCAGGCCACGAAAATGTCCATTCACGCTGCGATGATTCACCGGATGGACATCGAGATTGGACGAGTGTTTGAGCAGATTCGAAAGATGGAACAGTGGAACAACACGCTTGTTATCTTCCTGTCGGACAACGGTGCGAGCGCGGAGATCATGGTGCGTGATGATGGTCATGACCCCGGATTGCCACCGGGATCTGCCGACACCTATCTCTGCCTGGGACCGGGTTGGTCGACGACTTGTAACACACCTTTTCGGCGTCACAAAACGTGGACTCACGAAGGAGGGATTTCGACGCCGCTACTCGTTTCCTGGCCAGATGGCATCTCGGCGAGGGGCGAGGTTCGCCGCAATCCTGGTCACGTCATTGACATCGTCCCCACATTGCTCGAACTGGCCGGTGTGGCTACTCCTGTAAGTGCTCCCCCAGCCCCCGGAAAAAGTCTGGCTCACACTTTCGCAACAGAAGAGCTGCAGAAAACCACGTCCGCACATGACGTGATCTGGTGGTTTCACGACGGGCACAAGGCCATTCGAAGCGGCGACTGGAAGGCAGTAGCTCCGATCGGTGAACCGTGGGAGCTTTACAACCTTGCGAACGACCGGGACGAATCGACCGACCTTGCAATTCCTCAAGCCGACAGACTGCGGAAGATGGTGTCGAACTGGGACAGCCACCTGGCCGGCTTTACGGAAACAGCTTCACTTGATCTTCATCCCAGCCGGAGAACGAGTTCCGGTGCGATTCCCAACCAACCGCCGGTCATCAAAAAAACGCAGGACGACGCACGTCCGAAGCGGCGTCAGGTACTGCTCGGTGGGAAGTCGTTTCTGTTGAATGGGCGTCATGCTTTTCTGATGACCTCTGAAAAGTCCTCGAAGGCCACGGAAGACAAACCCTGGATTTTCTATGGACCGACACTTTCCCCCTACCCGGACCAGGCGGAAAGCTGGATGCATCAACAGTTTCTCGACGCCGGGATTGCCGTTGCCGGGATCGACGTGGGAGAAGCCTACGGTAGCCCTCATGCATTTCCGCACTTCGAGACGCTATATCAGGAGATGATCAAGCGAGGTTACTCAAAGAAGCCAGCATTACTGGGACGCAGTCGAGGCGGACTCTGGGTCAGTAGCTGGGCTCTGGAACACCCTGATCGTGTTGCGGGAATCGGCGGAATCTACCCTGTCTACGATTACACCACGTATCCCGGCGTCGAACGAGCCGCGCCGGCATTCGGTCTGTCGGCAGAGGAACTTCAGAAACAACAAGGCCGCCTGAATCCGATCAAGCGAGCCAGCGTGCTGGCCGATGCGAAAATTCCCGTATTCATTATTCACGGAACTGACGACAAGGTCGTGCCGCTCGCTGCGAACTCCGGAGCGTTGGAAGCGGCATACAAGTCCCGCGGTGCGGCAGAATTAATCACACTGGTCAGAGCCCAGGAACAGGGGCATAGTTTCTGGCCCGGCTTCTTCCACTGTCAGGAACTGGTTGACTTCCTGATTGCTCGGGCGACATACAGCTCCCGCAACAAGTGACACGGTCTGCGAGTCCTATCAGTTCTTCAATCACAAATCATGGCCAGCGACAGGAGATTCGGAATGCTTCTCGACCGTCGGCAGTTTCTAAACGCGTCCGCAGTGGCCATTGCTTCTGCGAGAGCCGCAACACCCAACGTGGCTGTCGCGGCGCCACCCAGTAACCGTGTACCGGAACTTGCCGGTGCGATTGGAATTGTCACTGCATCGGCCCATTCGCAGCTGCTTGGCAAGGCGACAGGTAGGAATTTCTCGCTGTTGGAGCTCCCTGGCATTCTGAAACATGAACTCGACCTGCGAGTTGTCGATCTGAATACCTCATCGTTTGCGAACTTCGCAAACGTGGACCGCGCGTATCTTGACAAGCTTCGAACGGCAGTCGCCGATGCCGGCTGCGTGATGACGAATCTCAAGATGAATCAACGCGGCATCGACATGAACAGTTCCGACAAGGATGTTCGAAACAAGGCACTGGCCGAGTACAAGCGATCGATCGACATCGCCTCACAACTTGGTTGCCGTTGGGTTCGGCCGCTGCCCGACAAGCCCAGACCAGACATGGCGATCCATGTTGCCGGCTATCGCGAACTTTGCGACTACGGTGCCGAACGCAATGTGAAACTGCTGGTTGAGAACTTTGGCTGGATGCAGGCTGATCCGGATTCGGTTGTGAACCTCGTCACAGCCATCGGCGGTAACGTCGCAGCCGGGGTCGACACCGGGAACTGGGACAGCAATGAGATCCGTTACGCCGGCCTCGCGAATTCGTTTCCTCTGGCGGCGACGTGCGATTTCAAAGCCCGCACATTCGGCCCAAATGGCGAGCACAAAGAGTACGACCTGCACCGCTGTTTCGATATCGCCTGGGCCAGTGGTTTTCGCGGCCCGTGGGCTCTGGAACATTCCAATTCGAATACAGAGACACTGTTCAGCGGCTTTTCCCGGCTTCGTGACATGCTGCGTCGCTGGATCAAGGAAGCAATCTCCTGATTAGCCCGGATTATTCGCAGGGTGGATAGAGTCCGCTGAATTTCTGTGACGGCCCGAAACAATTCCGTCGCGGTCCACACGCTTCGCCCATGGGACGTCGTCGTTCTGCATACGCAATTCACGCCTGCAGGAGACCATCCGATCGCTGGTGGCGTTGACAACTCCGTGCGGTATTACGATGTGAGCAGCTAGAAGGCGACACTCTCTTGCGGCGTCCTATTCGAATTCAGATTCTGGTGCCGTTCTCGGCGACGATCATCGCAGCCGTTGCGATTATCGCGATGACCTCCGCCTGGCTGGCGGTGCGTCAGGCAGAAGAGCAGACGCTGCTGAGGATTCAGAATGTCGTCGACACGCTGTCCGATTCCAGGTTGACCTACACCGACGCCATCCTCAGCAAAATGAGTGGTCTGTCGGGCGCCGACTTTCTGGCACTGGATCGCGATGACGAGCCCGTGGCCGCGACGGTCCCGAATCCGCGACTGATCGCCAACGCTGCCAAAGCCGCTCCGATGATCACATCAGAGAGTTCCATCACGCAGTTGCCGCGAGTCTCGACGGCATCCGGACCGTGCTTCGCCGCGCGTGTCGCTGCGGATGGCGGCGGAGAAGTCGCGACGCTGGTCGTCCTGTATCCGGAAGCCAGCTGGGAAGCAGCCAGGTGGACGGCGACGTGGCCGCCTATCGTTATCGGTGCAGGCACAGTTGTTGTAATGGCCGGCATTTCTTTCTGGCTGGCGGAACGTATTTCCCGACGGATCAACGATGTCCGTGCGCTGCTTGGCGAGATCGCTCTCGGGCGATTTCCGGAAACCCCGAACAGTCTGAATTCGCACGAGCGAGGTGACGAGATTGATGACCTCGTCAAGTCTGCCGGCAGTCTCTCGATACAGCTGCGGGAATTGCAGTACACAATTCAGCAAACGGAGCGAGTACGACTGCTCGCTCAACTTGCTGGAGGACTCGCGCATCAGTTGCGGAACGCAGTGACCGGCGCGCGAATGGCGGTGCAGCTTCATCAGACACGCTGCCCGCTGAACTCGAGCGTTGTCGGTGATCTCGATAACGCCGATTCGGATGACACGCTTAACGTGGCCTTGCGGCAGCTGTCTTTGACCGAAGAGCAGATTCGAGGTCTGCTGTCGCTCAGTCGCCAGGAAGTCGAGCCCGTGCATGCGGCCAGCGTGGCGGAGCTGATTCGCGAGATCGAACGACTGATCGTGGTGCAGTGCGACCATTTTCATGTCAGGCTGCTGGTCGACTTGCCCGCTGACCAGGACTCGCGGATCGCAGATGCCGAGGGATTTCGCACGGCCGTTCTGAATCTGTCGCTCAACGCGATCGAGGCGGCAGGCCACGGTGGCCGAATCGAGATCGTTGTGCTCCGTCCGGAAAACGACACGGCACTGGGCGTCGCCGACTGCGGGGAACGAGTCGTGATCGAGGTTCGCGACTCGGGTGTCGGTCCACCGGCGGATATCAGCGATAGTCTGTTTGAGCCGTTCGTGACTTCGAAGCCGGAAGGAGTGGGACTGGGCCTTGCACTCGCGAGCCGCGCAGCGGAGGCCGCAAACGGTACACTGTTCTGGGAGCGTTGTGACGGAATGACCGTCTTTCGCTTCGACATTCCTGTCGAGTCCGCCGTTGCTGCGGACGACGAGAGAAGTCTTTCACCTGAGTCGAGGCCTCGCGAATCATGAGCCATGTGCTGGTTGTTGATGACGAGCCGGCAATCTGCTGGGGCTTCCGGGAGCTGCTGCGAAGCGAGGGGCACGACGTCACCATCGCTGCCTCGGCTGAGGAAGCGCTGCAGCTGGCTCCGAAGTGCAAGCCGGACACGATTCTGCTCGATGTGCGGCTCCCCGGAATGGATGGCCTGTCGGTGCTGAAGCAGCTTCAAGGATCCTCAGACAATGCTCCCGTGGTTGTGATGACGGCTTTCGGAGATCTGCAGACGGCCGTCCGCGCCGTTGAGGAAGGCGCGTTCGATTACCTGACCAAACCGTTTGAACTGGATGGCGCAACCGCTGTCGTGAGACGAGCACTCGCGCATCGACATGCCCTCAGCAGTCCGCAGCGACACGAGGCCGATACCGATCGTTCGATGACAGACGCGGAACTGGCTCAGACGATCGTTGGCTCGTCGGCTGCGATGCAGGCCGTCTTCCGGCAGATCGCATTCGTCGCTCAAAGTGACGCTCCCGTCCTGATCATCGGAGAAAGTGGAACAGGAAAAGAACTCGTCGCGCGAGCCATTCACCGGCACAGCCTGCGATCCCGTGAGCCGTTCATGCCGGTCAGCCTCGCGGCGATGAACCCAGCGACCGTCGAGAGTGAACTCTTCGGGCACGTCAAAGAAGCGTTTTCTGGAGCCACCGCTGATCGCCGGGGAATTCTCGAACTGGTGGGCGAGGGCTCACTGCTGCTCGACGAAATCGGCGACGTTTCTGTCGGTCTCCAACTGAAGTTGTTGCGAACGATTGAGCATCACGAGATCACTCCGGTCGGATCGGCGGTGCCTCGCCGTTGCGGATTTCGTGTACTGGCAGCTACCAGTCGCGACCTTGGTTCACTGATCGCGGATGGTCTGTTTCGAGAAGACCTGTACTTTCGGTTGAGCGTCGTGAAGATCGACCTTCCTCCTCTCCGCAACCGTCCGGACGACATCCCGGACCTGGCCCGGCACTTTCTGAGTCAGATGTCCGGCAAACCTGGTGGCGACGCAGGTGGTGGTGCCTTGTCAGCAACTGCACTGCTCGAATTATGCCAACGTCCGTGGCCGGGGAATGTGCGTGAGCTTCGCAATGCTGTCGAACATGCCGCCATCATGGCGCGAGGCGGCACGATCGAAGTGGCACATCTGCCGCCCGCCGATTCGACCGCAACTCGTGCGGCGTCGACCAGCGAACTGCTCCAGCGTGAGATCTCCCGCTGGGCCACTGAGCGACTCCTGCCACTGGATTCTGCAGACTCCGAAGCCTCGTTGTACGAGGATCTGCTGCAGTTGGTCGAGCCACCACTGCTGCACGCGGCACTGGCTCAGTGTCGCAATAATCGAGCCGCTACAGCGAGACTACTCGGCCTGCACCGAGCTACACTGCGTCAGAAACTTCGAAAATACGACGTCACAGGCGAAGGCGACGAATTGCCACTACATTAACTGACCGGCCATCTCGCAGGCCGCTGACTCGCTCAGCGGGAACTCTCACAATCAACTGTTCGGCAATAACGGAGTATGACGATGCAGCTTCTGGAAGAATTGACTCAAACTCCTTCCGTCCCCGGTCGGGAAGACCGTATTCGCGAAGTCATCAAGTCATACGTCACTGAAAAACAATTGTTCGACGAGTTGACGACCGACCCGATGGGTTCCCTGATCGGCCTGCGACGCGCCAGACCGAAAGCTGGGACCGACCTGCCGGAAAGACCAGTTCGCGTGATGCTGGCTGCTCACATGGATCAGATCGGCTTTCTGGTGCGGTACATCAGCGACGACGGCTTCGTTCGGGTGAATCCGGTTGGCGGATTCGACACACGTAATCTCTTCGCTCGACGCGTCCGCATCTGCACGACCGTTGGCGATCTACCCGGCGTGATGAATCCGGGCGGCAAGCCGATTCATATTGCTTCCGAATCGGAAAAGAAGAAGGTGCCGGAGATTCAGGAGTTCTTCATCGATCTTGGACTCCCAGGCGAGGCCGTCAAAGAGAAGGTTCGCGTGGGCGACATGGTCGTGCTTGATGGACCGTTCTCGATCGTCGGCAACAGTGTCGTTTCGCAGTGCCTGGATAATCGAGTCGGCTGCTGGGCTCAGATTCGAGCGATCGAGATGCTCGACCATCACAACTGCGACGTCTACGCGGCGTGGACGGTTCAGGAAGAAGTCGGACTTCGTGGAGCGTTTCCTGCCGCTTATGAAATCGAGCCGGACTTCGGAATCGCCTGCGACACCACACTGTGCTGCAAAACCCCTGGGGTTCCCGACGAAGAACGAGTCACCATCGCTGGCGATGGCCTGTGCCTGCACATCATGGATTCCTCGATGATCGGCGATATTCATCTGATTGAGGAGATTGAAGCGGTCGCCAAGGCTGACGGGATCAAAACTCAACGCGGAATTCTGCCGCGCGGCGGGCAGGATGGAGCGGCCATTCAAAGAACTCGACGAGGCGTGCGAACTGTCGCCTTTGCCTGCCCGATCAAGTACATCCACACGATCACCGAGATGGCTCACAAAGACGACCTCGCTGCCTACCCGATGTTGCTGACGGCATGGCTGAAGTCGTTGTAATTGCCGACAGGTTGCGACGAGTCGACGAGTCAGTCGATTAATCTGACGATTCCGCCAAACCACGGTCGCATCACACCTTCGGTTTCGACCTGAATGGCTCCGTTGTCGTGGACTCCGCAGCACACGCCGGACACTCGATGATCACCGGATTCCAGTGAGATTCGGCGACCGGTAAGAATGCACTGGCTCTGCCATCGATGAGTCAGTGCGAGATTCCCGCTGCCCAGATCACGAAGCAGCGATTCGAACCGTTGAAGGAATTTCAGCAGGACATCGCAGGGGCTATGCTCGTTGTCGGTTTCGTCGAGGATTGACGTCGCGATCTTTCGAACATCGTCCGGGGCATCGTTCAATGAATTGGCCACGTTGATGCCGACCCCAATCACGAGTTCAGCGTCCGAGCCCTTCGGGGGCTCGACAAGTATCCCGCACACCTTTCGGTTCTGCAGGAGGACATCATTTGGCCATTTGAGACCAACGGTTCCGTCCGGTGCGAAGTGCTTGAGCGTGTCTGCCACGGCTATTGCCGTTGTCAGTGAGACCAGTGGCCAGTGCTGTCTCTGGACAGCAAACTCTGCCGGTTTGATCCGTAACGAAAACGTGAGCGCTCCGTCACGTGCCCACCACTGATTACTGCCTCGACCTCGACCGCCCGTCTGCGAGTCAGTCAGCAGCAAAGCCGGCGACTTCCACTCGGCAGAAGCAGACAGAGCGAGATCGTTTGTCGACACGCATTCGCGACGAAATTCAATTTCTCGAACAAACGTCTCGTCCAGCAATCGTTCGAGGTCGAACCAACGTGAAGTGAAGTCGGCGAAGATGGTCATCGACTACTTTGGCATGTCGGTTTGCAGTTGGACGCTCTTCGCACCGTCGTCGGCGATCTCGATCGGCAGTGACCAGCGAGCTGTGTGAAGCTTACACAGACCGCCCACGCCGTCTCGGCAGTAGGAATACGTCACCGCGACTTCCAGTTTCGCGGCCCCTGTTGCCGCCGCCAGCGGAACCACAAATCCTGCAACGTGCCCGTCAGCGGTGCCTTTGATTGAACGACCAAGGTTCTCTACTGCGATCAATGATTGCTCGCCATCAGCCACAAGCTTCAGCCGCAGCGGAGCGAGCAGGTTCAGCTTGTAGCCGTCCGGAATCTGCAGCTCGACAGTGACGTTCAATGCGTCACCGGCGGCAATCTTCTGCGGTTTGGCCTGCAGCAACGGTTTGCCGCTGCCAACTGCATTATCGCCTGAATCGACGTCGAGCTTAACAGGTTTTGACAGACCGGCGATCTCGAACAAGGACGCCTTCTTCGTCTTCAGGTCGATCGTCACAATCCGATGATTGTTGGTATCAGCCACGTAAAGAGTATCTCCGGAAATCGTCATGCCCGCCGGCTCGTGAAGCTGGAGTGGCTCCAGGGCGTCGCCTGTTTCTCCGGTTCCTGACCACGAGGTGATTTCCCGTGTCGCGACATCGATCACCTTGATTTTGTGGTTGTAAGCGTCGGCCACGAAGACCTTGCCTTTGGAATAGTGGACTCCAAGTGGATGCTGCAATCGAGCTTCCGACCCGACACCATCACGGTCGCCGAATTCGAACAGTGTTCGACCGCTCGGCAGATCGTGTGCTCCAACAATCGTGGAGACGCTGCCCTTCGGATCGACGGAAATCTTCCGGATCGACGAGCCCTCGCTGTCGGCGACGTACAGAAACTCACCGTCGCTGGAGATCCCCGATGGTTGCGCGAGAGCCGATTCTTCGAGCGGGCCATCAATAATGTCTTCCCGACCAGATCCCGCAAAGACGCCGATGTCGTTCGAGCCGATTTCATGAGACCACAACTGATGTGGACCGGCCATGGCGATGAACAACGTTCGGTCTACGATCTCCAGATCCCAGGGACTGTTGAGAGCCGTCGACTTCAGCGTTCCCCCCGGCGCTCTGAACCGAGCCTGCATTCCTGTGCCCGCCAGCGTCGAGACGGTCTTCGTCTCCAGATTGACCGTTCGCAACAAGTGATTCTCAGTGTCGGCGACGTACAACGTCTGACCATCCAGCGCCATTCCCTGAGGATGATCAAAGCTGGCATCGGCATAGCTTCCATCTTTCGCCCCAATGCGACCATTTCCGATCACGTCGAGCAGTTTGCCATCCAGGGTCGAAACCACGATGCGGTTGTGATTGCTGTCTGAAGTAAACAGTCGATTGCCCGCTTCGTCGGCCAGCAGTTTTCCGGGGAACTTGAGCGGGCCGGATTCCAGTCGATCACGTTCCAGGTCAAAGCGGACGGGCGTTTTGTCGAGCGTCCCCTTCGCCCCGTGCCACGCGACCAGCTTCGCAATAATCGCGTCCATCAGTTCCCGGTTGCCTTCACCCGAGACGTAACCGCAGTAGTTGCCTTCCGGATCGATCAGAACCAGCGTTGGCCAGGAACGCGCTCCCATTTTCCGCCAGACTGTCATCTCTGAATCATTGATCACGGGATGCTCAATCTCGTACCGAACGATGGCTCGGCGAATGGCTTCGGTGTCTTTCTCGTTATCGAACTTGGCCGAGTGGCAACCGATGACGACAAGCTCGTCGGGATACTTATGTTCGAGATACTTCAGGTCGGGCAAAACGTGCATGCAGTTGATGCAGCAGTAAGTCCAGAAGTCGATCAACACAACTTTCCCGCGCAGGTCTTTCAGTGAAATATCACCGGACGTATTAAGCCAAGCGGAACCGCCATCCAGACTGGGAGCGGGAAAGCGATTGGGAAACGGATTCTCAAGGGGCTTTCCATCGGGACCGATGACCGTGTTCTTTTCCGCGGCGTCCTCCGGCGTTTTCGTAACGCCGTCTTTCTTTTCCGTCTGCTGTTCATCGCTGCTGGCAAAACTGGTTCCAACAACTGCGAATCCCGACACCGTCAGTGCGGCAATCAGTAGCCCAACGAGAATTCGAGCCACGGGGAAAGGCTGGCTTCCGGAGACCGATTCCGTTGGCACGGACTTCAGCGATTCATGTGATGGCAAACTGGTGGGCATGGAAATCTCCATGAAAAAGGAACAGGTTTGGATGGTGGTCACCGGGCGGCGACTCACGGCTCTCACCGAAATGAAGTCCTTCGGCGGATCTATTTTGTGGGCGAGAAGTCGAGCACTCGCACTTTGTCGAGGACTGGCTTCAGCACTTCCACAAACGCCAGATGGTCAGCGTGTGGCAAGTAGGCGGCTCGTCCTTCTTCCGACTCGAAGGTCACCATGAAGCAATGAGTGAACTCGTGACTGTGCTTTTCCGGGCTGTTGTTGTGACCCCATTCAAAGCCTTTGATGGCGTCGATCTTTGACGGCAATTCAGCGAACGCGGCTTCAACTTCCTGGATGGCTTCCGGTGAAGCGTCATCTTTGAACTTGAAGAAGACGGCATGCTTCAGCTCGGTGGCAGAGCGTTCCTGCTGAGGAGTTCCCCAGTAATCGATCACGAAGACCTGGTCCTTGTGAGGGCGAAGCACGTCTCCAAAGGCCTTGTGGTCAGCATGCGGCAGGTACTTGGCGCGGCCCGCTTCGTCTTTGAAGGTCAACA
>JAQBWV010000426.1 GCA_027624335.1 Planctomycetota bacterium | reverse complement strand
AATGCTGGCTGCCGGAGCAACCGGCCTGCTGTTGTCTGTCTGCTCTCCTGGATTCTTTCTGGCGTTTGTTCTGATCGGAAGTTCGACCGGAACGCCGCTGGGACTTTACGTTCGAGAACGTAACTCCAAAGTTCCGGAAAAGGCACGCGTGCTCACGCCCGAGCACATCCGCCGTGTCGCGATCAGAACTCTGGCGAAGTTTGGAATTAATATCGGCGGCGAAGGGGAAGTCGGTTCCGGAGGAGGTCCGGACATTCAGTTCGTCGGAAGAACTCAAACAGGTCGGCTCGATACATCGCGCACGAAGCAGGTTGAGAATTCGCGCGGGTTCATGGCTGCCAAAGAGCTGGTCTACGACGCGCTGATTCGTCGCTCCACGGATATCCACCTGGAGCCTCGCGAAGACGCGATGAATGTTCGCATGCGAATTGACGGCGTTATGTATCCGGTCGAGCCGTTCGACAGACCGCTGGGCGAAGCCGTCGTAAACATCTTCAAGGTACTCGGTGCGATGGATATCACCGAAAAACGCCGTTCGCTGGACGGTAGTTTCCGGGCTCTTACAGAAGGTCGCGAGATCGACTTTCGCGTTGCCACGCAGGGTGTCCGAGGCGGCGAGAAGATGAGTCTGCGTATCCTCGATCAATCGAATTCTGCCGGGACGTTGCCGGATCTTGGGTTTCGCAAGGCGCTGGAAGAGAAGCTCGAACGGATCGTGCATCAACCTCACGGAATGCTGGTCGTCTGCGGGCCGACCGGAGCTGGTAAGTCGACCACTCTGTACGCCGCCTTGAAGAGCATCGACGCGTACCAGCACAACATTATTACGATCGAAGATCCGGTCGAATATCAGATGGAAAACATCACGCAGATCGAGATCAATTCCAAAGCGGGGCAAACGTTTGCCAGTTCACTTCGAAGCATCCTGCGACAGGATCCCGACGTGATCATGGTCGGTGAAATCCGCGATGCCGAAACCGCTCAGATTGCGTGCCAGGCTGCGAATACCGGGCACAATGTCTTTTCGACCCTGCACGCCAACGATTCCATCACCGCCCTGTATCGCATGCTCGACCTTGGTATCGAGCCGTTTCTGTTTGCGAGTTCCATCTCAGGAATTCTCGCTCAACGTTTGGCGCGTCGCCTCTGTCCGAAATGCAAAGAGGCTTACCGACCGAAAGCGGAATTCCTCAAACAGGCGAATCTGCCGGTCGATCGGATCGAGAAGTTTTATCGGCCACCAAAGAATCCGAAGGAAGAATGTACGGCGTGTGGAGGCCTCGGTTATCGCGGGCGAATCGGCGTCTTCGAATTCCTCGAAATCAACGACCGGTTGCGGGATATGATTCGCGAGAAGGTGTCGCTGTCTCAGTTGAAGTCAGAGGCACGCAAGAACGGCATGCTCTATATGCAGGAAGAAGGCCTTCGACTCGTGGTTAAAGGTCTGACGTCCATTGAGGAATTGATGCGAGTTGTGAAATAGCGACCGAAGAATCAGTGAACGCGTAAAGCGATAAGTGCAGACGATCGCCGTTGGTCGACAGCGAATGATGAGTCAGAGATTTCTCCGAAAGTCGCAGATGGGACTTTTCGATTTCTTTTCCCGACGAGCGAATGGTAATGACCCGCCGGGACTCGTCCCAAGGTGCGACCATTACACGTTTGCGCATGTGGTCCTGCGGGATGCGGCATTTGCCAACCCGACGCACTGCATGACTTCCCTGGCGTCATCGGACGCAGGACAGTATGTGGCAGAGCTCTGGATTGAACTTTCCAGCACTTGCGAACAACAACAGAAGCCTGTCGAGATAACGCCGGATGACATCCTGATTCACAAACTGCGAGTTGGTCCGTTCCCATGTACTCTGCTGGAAATGCCATCGCCACAGTTTGCCAATGAGGTCTTTTTTGTCGCGATTGTTTTGACGGTTGATATGACCAACCAGTCTCAGAACCTGTCTGCGGATTCGATTCGTTACCTGACACTGGAAAACGGTGAGCCGCACGACGAGGAAGTGCATACGGTGTTCGGTGAGTGGACTGCTGACGGATCTCACATCAGTCACGGATCGGGGCCGTATCCGGAACTCGGAGAGTTCGTCTCAAGGATCACTGATCTGATTGCACAACGGAATCTAACTTAGGTTTGAATTGTTGGCTTCTGGAAGGTCGGATTCCGACAGCGAGGCCGGGCTATGGAGCGGTTTGATGTTTGATGCCATGCTGCTGGTCGTCTGGGGAATTGTCACGTGGTGCGTGTCCGGAGAAGGTGCGTTCGGGGCGGCTGTCAATTGCCTGGTGATCGTTATCTCCGGATTGCTGGCGATGAATTTCTTCGAGCCGTTTACAGCGTTCGCGCAGCGCAACCTGATGAACTCGGGAGCGTGGGCGTACCGCTGGGACGTCATCATGCTGGTCGGACTGTTCATCGTATTCGTGTTTGGGTTACGGGTATTGATGGAGAAGCTCTCACCGCGATACATCCAGGTGACCGGCCTGACCCATGAGATTTGTCGATGGAGCTTTGGCCTGATCGGCGGCTATGTCACGATGGCCTTCCTGCTGACCGCCCTGCATACAGCGCCTTTGCCACGGAACTTCATGGAGTTTCGACCGGAACGCGCCAACCTGTTCGACCAACTGGCCCCCGACCGACAATGGTTGGGCTTCACTCAGTTTGTCAGCGAGAACGTCTTCGCCTCAGGGCGAATTTTTGACGGGCCGGTTTCCGACTTCATTGATGACAACGCCGACGACAATCGGAACAAGGTCTGGCCATCTTTCCCGATCCGCTACGCGACTCGGCGCGAACAGTTTGCAGCGGGCGGTCTACTTGCCCCAACGACCGCAGCTCCCACTCCTGTACGGCAGCAATCGACCGGTTCTGGAGCCGCTGGCTTTTAGAAGAACACAAATCTTTACGAAGTGATCACCATGTTTAATCTTGAACAGATTCAGAACGCTCTTGTTGAGCTGAATGTTGATGCCTGGCTGTTGTGCGACTTTCGCGGCAGCAATGTGCTGGCCCGTCGTGTTCTGCAGTTGCCCGACGATCAGATGGGCTCTCGCCGCTGCTTCTACTGCATTCCTAAAGAAGGAACTCCTCACAAGCTGGTGCATCGCATCGAGTCAGGAGTGTTCGATCATCTGCCAGGCGAAAGGACGATCTATCTCAAATGGCAGGAACTTGAAGCAGGCATTGAGACGCTGACAAAAAACCGTCGTCGGATCGCGATGGAGTACTCGCCGAGAAACTCCAATCCCTACATTTCAAAGGTTGATGCTGGAACGATTGAACTCGTCCGCAGTTTTGGAGCGGAGATCATCCCGTCTGGCGACCTGATTCAATCGTTCGAGGCAACCTGGGACGAGGCTCAGTGGCAGATGCATCTGGAAGCTGCCACTCATACAAATGCCGCGTTCGACGTTGCCTGGAAATTTATCGCTGACGAAGTCCGCAGTAACGGTTCCGTCGAAGAAGTGGCCGTTCGCGATGTGATCATGGCCCACTTCGCGAAGCACGCGATGACGACCTACCACCCGCCGATTGTCGGAGTTGGTCCGCACAGCGGGAATCCTCATTACGAAACCGGTACGGGAGAAAACACAGCGATTCGCGAGGGAGATTTCGTGCTGATCGATCTGTGGGCGAAGATGGATCGACCACGATCGGTCTACAGTGATCTGACTCGGACAGGATTTGTCGGAACCCAGGTGCCGGAGCATTACACCA
>JAQBWV010000425.1 GCA_027624335.1 Planctomycetota bacterium | reverse complement strand
CGCGAGAATGCGCCGCAGCTTGCCGCCGTACACCGCCGGAGCGATCACGCCCTGAATCGCCTGCAGCCGGTTCCGCAGTTCGAAGTACGCGATGTCGTAAAGTTCTTTTTCGGTCATCTCCGGACTGGAGACGCTCACCAGACACAACGGCACGGACGCGGTCGGGTCGAACGGCATGACCATCGGCGGGATCGTGCCCGGCGGCAGATAGAACATGTCGCTGACCGCGTAGCTGGTCACCTGACTCATCGCCGTGTCCATCGAGATGTCTTCTCGAAAGAAGTCCTTCACGACGGACACGCCGAGCATCGCTTTGGCTTCCTGATGCTCGATGCCGACCGATTGACCGGTCCAGCGTTCGAGCCGGCTCATGATGTCGCGTTCCATGACTTCCGGCGGCATGCCGGGATAGAACGTGACGATCTGGACGGCCGGCGTCTTGAAGATCGGCAGCAGGTCCGCCGGAATCTGCTGATACGAAGTCACACCCACGACCAGCGTCGCGAGTGCGACCACAATCACCAGATGCGGGTTTTTCAGTGCGCCTGCAATCATGAATCCGTCCTGTCATGCGATCAAAGCAAGAGTAGTTCTGCTGATGTTTACGCCCCGCGGCGCGGGTGGTGTTCGTGATACGTGCCGTACGCGTTGAGCACTCTGGTGAGCCGATCCGTGTCTGTTTCGCCGACCACCAGCACGACGTTCCCGTTGATCGCCGCCGCGACCGACTCCAGCCGTCCGTGTCGGCTTTGAAGAGCGGCCTTGTCCCGCAGAGCGATTTGCTGATCGGGGAACTGCTCAAGACTGTCGCGGGCGAGAATGAAGATGGACACGTCCCGGCCATCGACCGAGCCGGTCAGCCACGCCGCATCTCGATCGGCCAGCTTCGAGATGCCGGCACCTTCCACTTGAAATCCCGTGTCACTCCGGGGTGGACACCGCACGGGAAAAGTCACCCGCTGCCGCAGCCACGCTTCGACGTCCAGATCAGACCGGCTGGCGAACTCAATCGGATGCCGCCCGCTGCGCACGCCTGCGTGCCACTGGGCCGTCAGTTCCGCGAGGTCCGGGTCCGACCCGCTGGTAAACTGCAGCAGACCGACTGCGATGAGCAGCCCCGCCGCCAGCACCAGCAGACTCCACAGACCGAGCCATTTCCTGGGAGTCGCCGGCCGCTGCAGGCCCGCCTGCGTGAGGATCGAGTTCCACATCGCCGACGACGATTCGGCTGACGCGGGCGTCTCTTTCAATCGCTCACAGATCAGTTCTTCGGCGCGGCTCTGTTTGTGGAACCACTCCGCACACGCCGGGCACTCGCCCAGATGTTCGTTGATCTGCAGGTACAGTTCCGAGTCGCCTTCGGAATCGTGATACAGGTCCCAGTGACGACGAGCTTCATTGCAGTTCATGGCTCTCCTCCCGAAGAGTCCGGTTCGACGCCACTCATCTCATCAGTGGGCGCAGTTGCCTGCCTGCCCGGAGTGGCGTCGTGAATCCGATTCCAAAAGCCTTCCTGGCGACAGTGATCAATCAACCGCTCCCTCAGTCGTTGCCTGGCTCGCGACAGGTAACCCATCACCGAGCCCACCGGGATTTCCACAACGCCCGCGATCTCTCGATAAGAGAACTCGCCGATCGCCCGCAGCAGCAGCACCGCACGCTCCAGTTCGGGCAGCTCGTGAACCGTCCGGGCGAAGACTTCATCGCAGTGATCCAGCACCGCTTCCGGATCCTCCAGAAACCGGTCAAACAGCTCTTCACTGACCGCCGGGCTTTCCGACCGTGCTCGCGTGTCGTCATCGAGCAGCGGCTCAGTTCGCTCTGACGACCACTTCCGGTTGCGGTTGCGAATCTCCAGGTTGAGATAGCGAAAGATCCACGCCCGGAAATTGGTGCCCTCGGCAAACCGATGAAAATCACGAAACGCCAGAGTGATGACCGTCTGCAGAGTGTCCTCAACGGCACTCCCGTCGAGCAGATGGCGACGGCAGTACGCTTCCAGCAGCGTCTGAAGCGGTTCCAGGTGTTCGAGGAACCGCTGTCCCCGCGCCGAGTCACTCTTCAATTCGTCCTCCCCCAGAAGACCACCACATCCCTCACAGTCTGAAATGTTTCCGGCACCGTGGTTTAAGACAGGATTCTGGAAAAAAACGTAGCCGCAAGCTGCCAGCTTGCGGACTCGCCAGCGCGTGGCGCTTCCAAACCCCGTCGCCGGGTTCTCAAACGCGGCGACCAGAAGTGGCGAAATCGATGGTTCGGGACAACAAGCTGGCAGCTTGTTGCTACGGGTCAGGCAGTCTGTTCGGGCCGGTTCGCCGCGAGACGGGATGCACTCAAGCACCTGTAAGACCCCTCACACTCGTGAAAGCGAACAGCGTCGATGAGTGTGGCAGCGGGAAGTCTTCGGTGCCTGGCTCACATCTGGCACAACAACGAGCGGCGTCGCATGGGCCTGCGTCAGCGTCGTCCCAACGCGGCAACAACACGGGGCGGGAAGCCCCTGCATGGAATGGGAGCAGCAAATGACCGGTCGATTGAAACCACCATTGACGTTGTTCGCTGGTGTGCTCGCCGTGCTGACGGTCACCGGCTGTCGCAGTACGCCGGAAGTCGTGAGCCACTCGATGCCTGCACCGTCGATCATCGCCAGCGATGAATACGCCCCGCCGTCCGGATACGTGTCATCCGGGTACGCGTCTTCGGGATCAGGTCCAACGTACGGTCGCTATCAGGCTGTCAGCTCGGCGGCGCCATATCAGCAGACGATGTACCCGCAGTCGTCGTACTCGCAGCTCCCGCCTCAATCGACGTCCTCGCAGCCGCCGTCTTTCGTCACAACAACTCCATACGGCGGGTACGGAACGCGGCCGCTTCCGCTATCCCGACCGTCTTCGTTTTCCGGTTCCTCATGGACGCCCCGTCCGTCCATTCGCCAGGTCCACTGCTCACCAGGCGGCACCTGACGACCCTGATTCTGTGCATGGTTCATGCACACTTTGCGGGTACTTATCGTCGGGCCTGGTTTTTGAACGATCCTTGTGTCATTGGGCCGAGGATGAGGCGACGTCCGTGTCCGGATGGAATGCGTACCAGGCGAACCACAGCGAGTACATCCACTGGACGCCGTCGTCTGCCTTCGCGACGCGGATGGTGCCGCTTGCCCGGTCTGCGGCCAGTCGAGCGGTCTTGCCTCCCACAGTGACGTCGAACTCGCCGCTCTGTGTTTCCGTCAGTGAGAGCGGGACTGCCAGAAACGTGTTGCCGGACCAGAGGCCGAGAACCCGCTGTTTGGGCGGAAGGCGATCGCTCTGTTTCGACACGGGGAACATCAGGTTGGGCGTGTTGAAGTAATTACCATACGGGTTCCGGGTGTAGTCGCGCTGATGTCCGGTCTGCAGTGACACGACCGTCGTGTCTGGATGCCTGTCTCGCCAGTCCTGCCAGGTGGTCAGCGCGACCGGCAGTGTTTTGAGCGGTTGCTTTGCACTTGGACCGGAGACGGCTCGGCCCTGCACTTGTGAGAACAGACTCTGCTCACCGGCAACGCGTTCATACATCAGCACGTTGCTGTTGTAGAGGAAGCCGGAGACGCCGAATTCCCGGACGCCGCTTTCCGTGCGGCGGTCGAAGATCGCCGCGGAATCGCACAACGGGCAATACGTGACGGCGATCGGGATGTCGCCGAGCGTGTCGTTGATGATCTCGTGATAGTTCAGGACGGCGATCGGCCACGCTCGTGATTGTTTCCCA
>JAQBWV010000424.1 GCA_027624335.1 Planctomycetota bacterium | reverse complement strand
CCTGACTCTTGTCGAACCGATCATCGAAGGCCTGCGTGAAGTGATCAGCCGCTTCGATTCCGAATTTCGCCGTGCAATGCTCTCCAACATCATCCTCGCTGGCGGCGGAAGTCAGATGAACGGTCTGGACCGCCTGATCGAGCAAGCTCTGGAACCGTACGGCGGTGGCCGAGTTCGCAAAGTCGGAGACTCTGTCTACGCGGGAGCAGCCGGCGCATTGAAACTGGCCATGAGCATGCCTGCCAGTCAGTGGGATCAGTTCCGATTGCAATCTGTTCCAACAGTGTCCGCAAAGGCGGCATGAGCGACGGAAAGCGTGTGTCGTAACGACCCGCTGGCGTCATGTTCAGGCGGTCCGATGCCGCCCTTATTTGCAGCGGCGTGTGAGAAGCGGACATCCTGAGCTCGATGGCAGATTCAGTTCAGGCCTGACTCCGCAACGGGAACCGGTTGCTGTGGATGTGGATCGAGCAGTGCGTTCTGGACGTCGCTTTGAACGAAGCTGCGAATTGATTCCAGGTCTCCCTCATTCACCAGTTGCAGATACTCCTGCACGAACGGCCCGGCGATATCCTGGCCTCGCTTCTGAGCCAGATAGTGGAGTAACGAAACGCCTCCGACACCACCTCCGCAGGCACTCAACGAGTATCCGAACCATTCATC
The DNA here is from genome assembly GCA_027624335.1 of Planctomycetota bacterium. Classification (GTDB taxonomy): domain Bacteria; phylum Planctomycetota; class Planctomycetia; order Planctomycetales; family Planctomycetaceae; genus JABMPE01. Next base: position 3,118 of record JAQBWV010000424.1, on the reverse strand, counting down.
ACGCGATTCCGCACTGCCCGGCACCCACCAGTGGTCATGCTTGTCGGGCAAATGTCTGGCCATCCAGATCGCGTCTTTGTGAGCTTCGATCGATTCTTCTGGAGGCTGACTCCATCGTCGCTCTATGGTTTGCATGCGTCCGCAGACCAGGCATTCGCTTGATGTAATGCGGTAGGGAGCCCCCTTCTCGATGGCGATGGGAACTCCGATCGCTGCTGACGCGATCAGGGCAACTGCGAAAACGCTGAGCATTGCGGTCAGGCGAAATGGCTTCATCGTGTGGCCTCCATTCCAATCGACGTTCCGCCAGCCCGTTTCCTGGACCAAACCTGGAATTCGACAAATGCCCGCCAGTGAGCGACGCTACTTCGAATCATTCGAATCCGTAGTGTCGTCGCCCGCTTCGCTCTCGGAGTCTCCTGCGGTCGGAGTGTCCGCCGTCTTGACGTCGAGTTCTTTGGTTGTGTCGGTGTCCGCAGGAGACGCGTCGGTTTTCGCCGTTTCGTCTACTGGTGTGCTGTCGGTGGCGGTGACTGCCGGGGCCGCTGTCGAGGGAGCCGTCTGTGACGTTTCGCCTGCCTTGTCATTGCTGCCCTGTTCAGAAACTCCACTCGACGAAGCGTCTGACTTGTCGACATCTTCCTTTGACGTGGCACACGCTGGGCTCGTTTCGTCGGTGGAGTCCGTACTCCTGACCGGTGGATCGAGTCTGGCAATGACAGTCACCTGGCGGAGGTTCTGTCCGACGTTCAGACGCAGCGTTTCACTGGCCTGCTGCATGAGCAGGAAGTCGTCGCCGATGCTCAGGACGACGGCATTGATGCCAGCGTACTTCAGGTCATCTCCCTCGCGAAGGACGATCCGCTTGTTGGTCGACTGGTCACGCAGCCATGCCTGACGATCTGCATCCGCCGCGACGATTCCCGTCATGAAGGTGAACTGTGCTTTGTCATCCTGAACCGAGAACTTGACGGCTGCCGTTGTCGTCTGGGCGGGTGTGCCACCATCAGTCACCGTTACGTTGATTGAGATGTCTCCCGGTTCTCCTGCTGCCGCAGGAGTGAATGTCAACTCTCCGGTTGCAGCATCCAGCGTAGTGCCTTCGGGTGCTCCTGCTGCCAGAGCGAACTTCAGTTCTTCTGCAGGCGTCTCCGGATCGGTTGCCGCCAGCTTCGTCGTCATTGTCTGTCCGAGTGTCGCGACGAGGTTGTCAGGAATCGTGATGACTGGTGGCTTGTTTTCTTCGAATAAAGTGAGTGTAAAGTCACTGTCCAACGGCTTCTGAAGTCCACCGCCGGATGCTCGAACTTTGACGGTGAAGTTTCCTGCGGCGAGTTCGGCTGGCGGCTCCCACTGCAACCTGCCCGCGTCGAAGGTCATGCCGACAGGCAGGTCGGAGAGAACTTTGTAATCCACGTCGCCAGCTGCGGTATCGACTCCGCTGATTTTCGCTGTCAGAGACATCGTCGCGCCGCGTCTCACTTTCTTCGAGCCAATCAGGTCGAATTGAGGTCGGTACGGAACGGGTTTCGCAAACGGGTTCTTCCTGATCAACGCATCGTACTCGTCGATCGAGATATCGGCGAAATCGGGCTGAGTTATTGAGAGCTCAACAATGTCGTCGACAGCGGCCGCTAACTTCTGGCCTTCGTCCAGCTTCAACAGCAGGGTGTTTCCATCGACGTCGGCGACGTTGTAATAATGCGAGCCGATGCGCAGTTCGAACGGAGCCGCTTCCGGGAAACCTTCAACGGATTCAACTTCCAGACTCACGGAGCCGTCGTCTTTGTTAATTGACGTGACGTTGGTTCGAGGAAACAGCGTCGGCCCCTTTGTGGGAGCGTCGCGCAAAGAAATGGCTTCAGTCGTAATGCGGATCGTCAGCTTTGGACGCGATGAGTTGTTCTGAGCGTCCACGACCATACTGGAGATGCGGTGCAGAACGTTGGCTCGGTGGAAATGGTAGAGGAACGTACGCAATTGCTCCATTGTGCCATCGCCGGTTACACGCAGTCGCACGGCCACGTAGCTGTTGTCCCGGGAAGGCGAAATCCGCTCGGGAGTCACCTCGGCACCGGAGAAACCAGCAACGATTTCGGCGAGATCCGTCAGCCATTGCTGATAAGCCAGCGCCCCCTCAGCCGAGTTGGACGAGAGGCTTTGCTCTTTGAAGACCCGCATCGATTGGATGCTGGCACGCGCAACGTCGAATTCCTTGATGGTCTTTTGAAGACGCGCGCTGGCACGTTCAAGTTTGTCCTCTTGAACAGCGACCGGGCCGCGGAACGCTCCCCAGATCCAGGGGACGACGACAAACAGTCCGACACATGTCAAAAGAACCGCCGCCAGCAGTTTTTCGCTTCGTTTCATGAATCAATTCTCTGCCGCATTGGGCAATGGGACGGGTGACGATTCGCTGCGATCCGATAAGTGTCCGACTTGACAGGTAATCTGAAACGGCACTGGCCGAGTAACACTTCGGACCGAAACTCCACCGGCATGCAGCGATCGCGAGTCACGATCCGAATAAACGGATCACACGGTCACCACCAGATAGTTGCCGACCGGATCCCCGCAGCACAACGACAAAACTCCATACCAGTAAACGAATTAGCGGTCGATCAGCAGGGACCAGCTGTTTGATCACTCTCAGTCAGTTGTGACAGATCGTGACCTGTCCGAATTCGGAGTGTGTCGAAAGTGAGATCTGAGACCCCTGGGATGAATCCACTGAGTGGAATTCTGCAGAGAATCACAGATCCGCTTTCATAGGGATTTACGTCCCGACAGCAGAGTCAGCATACGGTGATCTGACCTGAATTTGACAGCCTTAATGACCGAAAAGCTGGGGAGTCAGACAGTTGCATGGATGTGTCGGTTTGTCACTTCAGGGGAGTGGTGTGAGTTGCCTCGGTGACGAACGCGTAAAAGGCGGGCGGCGAAACTCGGCCCCAATGTGCAGGGTAGTGCTCGACAGGATGGTCTGACACTTGCGGACGGTCGGCGCAGTTTGGCATCCGCAGACGGTCGCAGGTGCGGTAGTCGGTGAGATCGAAGGACTGGTCGGCTTCGCGTCGACGATTGTTGTTGTTGGTAAGGGGCGGCAGCTAGCATGACG